>DATITC010000156.1:0-9895 GCA_035468175.1 Frankiaceae bacterium
CTCGCAGGCAGCCCGTCGGCGAAGGACCGCGCCTTCTACGAGGGCAAGGTCGCCAGCGCCCGCTGGTTCGCCGCCAACGTGCTGCCCGAGCTGCACAGCAAGCGGGGCATCGCCGAGGCGACGAACCTCGATCTGATGGACCTGGACGAGGCGTCGTTCTGATCGTCTCGGCCTGAGCACTGGTCTCGAACTGCACGGGTCTCGAACCCGCGGCCGCGCCGTGACACGACGAAGGCCGGGAACCCTCGCGGGCGCCCGGCCTTCGCCGTGCAGTCGCGTCGGAGTTCCCCGCGGCGGCGATGGCGGCGAAGACCTTCGGGTTGGGCTCCACCGACGCACTCCAGGGCCGACACTGCCTCACATAAGGCGTGTCTCCACCCATTTCGGGCGCCGCTCGGAGGTCCGGGACCAGCAACGACCCCATCCACAGGACCAGGCGCGTGCAACCCGGCCCGGCAAGGGGTACACAAGAACGTATGGGCAGCTATCCGCGCGGTCTTGGCGCTTCGCTCGCGGCCGTGACCGTCGGCGCGATCTTGGCTTTCGCCATCACAACGAGCACGCCCGGCATCAGCTTGCCGGCGGTCGGCACCATCCTCATGGTTATGGGGGCGATCGGCTTCGTCACCGTGCTGTACCTGGACTGGGCGGCGCGCCGCACCCCCAAGAACGACCAGAACTTCGTGGGCCGGAACTACGACGACGGCTCCACCTACCAGCAGCAGACCTACCAGCAGCCGCCGCGGTACTGAGCTGAGCCCGGGCGATCTGCGGGGGCAATCGGAGGAGTACGGGGATGAGTAGGGGAACCGGGACCGGACTCGTCCTGATTGCGATCGGCGCCATTCTGGCGTTCGCCGTCACGACGACCGTCGGGTTCGTCGATCTCCAAGCGGTCGGCTGGATCCTGATGATCGTCGGGATCGTCGGCGTCGCCGTGGACCTGTTCCTCTACGCGCCGCGTCGCCGGGACGAGTACACCCGGCCGAACCGCTACCCGTACTGATCTGCCGTGAGGCTGCTGCGGTCACCCGCAGCAGCCACCGCCACAACAGCCCCCGCCGCCCGCCGGCGCGGCAACCGGCGCCGGAGAACTCGAGACGCCGGTGACAGCGACCGCGGACCACACACGCGAGGTCTCGGTGTGGCCAGCCGGGCAGACGGGCGCGGTCGCCGTGGCGTCCCGCAGGCTCCGCTGGACGTCGAAGGACGAATCACAGGTGCGGCAGCGGTACGCGTAGGACGGCATGCCTCCAGCTTAGGCCGGGCGAGGAAGTACTTCAGCTCCGCGCGCGGCCGGACCACCAGCGTCGGGGCGGTGGCTCACCCGAACGATGCCGCGTACCGTCGATAGCTACGGGAGCCCGGTGCGGACCGGGCTGAGAGGGTGGGCTGCGAGCCCCCGACCGTCTGCACCTGATCCGGGTCATGCCGGCGAAGGGAACTGCCATCCTCCCCGTGTCCGCCGTCAGCGATGACGGTGGTAGCGGCGGAAGGAGACCTGCGATGAGCGGGACGCCAGTGCCTCCGGTACCGCTAGCGACGCCGATACCGGCTGGCTCCGACGTCGCGGTCGTCGGAGCCGGGGTGATCGGCTTGTCCATCGCCTGGCAGGCGGCACGGGCCGGGCTGTCCGTCACCCTGCACGACCCCGCGCTGGCCGCCCCGCCGCGCGACGGCGAGGGTTCGGCGAGCTGGGCCGCCGCCGGCATGCTCGCCCCGGTGACCGAGGTGCACTACGGCGAGGAATCCCTGCTCGCCCTGAACCGGGCCGCCGCCGACCGATGGCCCGCGTTCGCCACCGAACTCGGGGCCGCCGCGTCGAACACCGACATCGGATACCGGAGCTCCGGCACCCTGTCGATCGCCCGCGACGGCGACGATATGGCGGTGCTCGACGAGCTCGCCACCTACCAGGACAAGCTCGGCCTGGACGTCGAACGGCTACGGGCCCGAGAGGCCCGGCGCCTGGAACCCGCACTCTCACCCCGGATCCGCGGCGGCCTGCTCGCCCGCGGCGACCACTCGGTCGACAACCGGGCGCTCGTCACCGCCCTGCGGGAGGCCGCCGCCGGGGCCGGCGTCCGGCTGGTCGCCGACCGGGTGGACGACCTGTGCACACTGGCTGCCGACGCTGTGGTCGTCGCGGCCGGAGCCGCGTCCCCGGCCCTGCTCCCCGACCTCCCGGTGCGGCCGGTCAAGGGTCAGCTGCTGCACTTCCGCGGATCGACGCCGCTACTCACCCGCACCGTCCGCGGCGCCGAGGTCTACCTGGTCCCTCGCGCCGACGGACGGCTCGTGGCCGGGGCGAGCGTCGAAGAACGCGGGTTCGACCGGCGGGTCACGGCCGGAGCGGTGCACGAACTGTTGCGCGCGGCCCGGGAGCTGCTGCCCGACGTCGACGAACTGGAGCTGGTCGGCACCACCGTCGGACTCCGACCGGGCAGCCCCGACAACGCTCCGCTGCTCGGCACGGTCGAGGCGGGCGGGGACCGACCGGTGCTGGTCGCGAGTGGCCACTACCGCAACGGCATCCTGCTCGCTCCGCTCACCGGCGAGCTGATCGTCCAGCTGCTCCGCGAGGGTCGGACCCCGGACCTACTGGGCCCGTTCTCCCCCGGTCGCTTCCGGAGCCGGTCATGATCGTCACGCTCAACGGCAGCCCGGAGGAGCTCCCGGACGGAGCCCAACTCTCCGACCTGCTGGCGGTACACGGCCACACGACGGCGGCGCGGGGCATCGCCATCGCCCTCAACGGCGCGGTCGTGCGGCGCGCCGATTGGGCGGCACAAGCACTCGACGACGGCGACGCCGTAGAACTGCTCGTCGCCGTCCAGGGCGGCTGACCACCGCGCTTTCCCACCCTGCCCACGAAACGCCGAACGAGAGATTCCCCGTGGACGACCCGCTACTGCTCGCCGGTGAGACCTTCAGCTCCCGGCTGATCCTCGGCACCGGCGGAGCGCCGAGCCTCGACGCGCTCGAGGCGTCGCTCTCCGCCTCCGGCACCGAGATCGTGACCGTCGCCCTACGCCGGCTCGACCCGACCGCCCGCGGCTCGGTCCTCGACGTGGTCGACCGGCTCGGCTGCCGCGTGCTGCCGAACACCGCCGGATGTTTCACCGCCCGCGATGCGGTGCTGACCGCTCACCTCGCCCGCGAGGCGTTCGAGACCGACTGGATCAAGCTAGAGGTCATCGGCGACGACCGGACCCTGCTGCCGGACGCGGTCGAGCTCCTCGACGCCACCGAGCAGCTGGTCGACGCCGGCTTCCAGGTCTTCGCGTACACCACCGACGACCCGATCCTGGGCCGGCGGCTCGCCGACGCCGGCGTCGCGGCGGTGATGCCGCTCGGCTCGCCGATCGGGAGTGGCGCCGGCATCCGCAACCCTTACAACATCGCCATCCTCCGCGAATCGGTCGCGGTCCCCGTCGTCCTCGACGCCGGCATCGGGACCGCCTCGGACGCGGCTCTCGCGATGGAGCTCGGCTGCGACGCCGTGCTGTTGGCCAGCGCCGTCACCCGCGCGCAGGTCCCGGCTCGGATGGCGGAAGCGATGCGCAAGGCGGTGGAGGCGGGACGGCTGGCGCACTCGGCCGGTCGCATCCCCCGTCGTCTCTACGCCGAGGCGTCGACGAGTTTCGCGGGGTTGCCGGCTCTCTGACCGGGGTGCGCGCCGGCCGCGCCGGGCGGTGCCTGTGCAATCTCAACGCGGAACGCCATCAAGTGTCCGCTTTGTCCGGATTCTCGGAGGCGAATCCGCGGTTCCGCGGAGAGTTCGTACACGCACCTCGGGCACGCTGGAGGGGTGCGCGTCTCCGAATCGGTCCCGCTCGCTCCCCTCACCACCCTGCAGCTCGGCGGGCCCGCTCGTCGCCTGCTCGAGGTGGACAGTGCCGACGACCTGGTGCAGGCGGTCCGCGACGTCGACCGCTCCGGCGAACCGCTCCTGCTGATCGGCGGCGGCAGCAACCTCGTGCTGCCGGACGAGGGCTTCCCGGGCACGGTCGTGCTCATCCGCACCCGCGGCGTCGAGCGGATGGGGAACGCGCTCGTGGTCGCGGCCGGCGAGCCCTGGGACGCGTTGGTGGCCCGCAGCGTCACCGAGCAGCTCGCCGGCATGGAGTGCCTGTCCGGCATCCCCGGGCTCACCGGGGCGACACCGGTGCAGAACGTCGGTGCCTACGGGCAGGAGGTCGCGCAGACCGTCACGGCCGTCCGCGCCTACGACCGGCACGCCGACGAGGTCGTCGAGCTGACCGGCTCCGACTGCGGCTTCTCCTACCGCTCCAGCCGGTTCAAGGCCGAGTTCGACCGCTACGTGATCCTCGAGGTCCGCTTCGAGCTCCGGCCTGGCACCGACAGCGAACCCATCCGCTACGGCGAGCTGGCCCGCGCGCTGCAGGTCGAGGCCGGTGACCGAGCACCGCTGACCGAGGTCCGTTCGACGGTGCTCCGGCTCCGAAAGAGCAAGGGCATGGTCCTCGACCCGCAGGACCAGGACTCCGTGAGCGCCGGCTCGTTCTTCACCAACCCGATGCTGACCCGGGAGCAGTTCGAGGACCTGCAGACCCGGACCGGCGCGCAGGTCGCCTCCTATCCCGAACCGGACGGCCGGGTGAAGGTGGCGGCGGCCTGGCTCATCAGCCAAGCCGGCTTCGACAAGGGTTACGGCGACGGTCCCGCCCGCATCTCGACCAAGCACTCGCTCGCCCTGACGAACCGCGGCGGCGCCACCACCGCCGACCTGCTTCGCCTCGCCCGCGAGGTGCGCGACGGCGTCCGGGAGAAGACCGGCATCGAGCTGGTGAACGAGCCCGTGGTGGTCGGCCAGCGGCTCTAGGGGCGGGGCAAGCTACCGGCCCGTGAAGTGGGCCTCCCGGCGTTCGACGAAGCTCCGCACACCTTCCTCGGCGTCCTCGCTGTCCACCAGGCTCGGGAGCAGGCTGCGCAGATGGCCGGCGGCCACCCCCTCAGCCTGCTTGCGCATGGCGAGCCGGGCGCTCTCGAGCGTCCCCTGCACGCCGAGCGGAGCCTGCGCCGCGATGACCTCGGCCAGCTCGATCGCCCGGTCCAGCTGCCGGCCGGCCGGGACGACCTCCTGGACCAGGCCGATGCGGAGGGCCTCGTCGGCACCGAACTCCTCCGCGGTGAGCAGGAAGCGCATCGCGTTGCCCCAGCCGAGCTGGCGTGGAGCCCGGATCGTCGCCCCCCCGAACGGCAGAATTCCCCGGCCGATCTCCAGCTGGCGGAACCGGACGTCGTCGGCGCTGACGACGATGTCGCAGGCCAGCGCGAGCTCGATGGACAGCGTGAACGCGACCCCCTGGACCGCCAGCACGACCGGCTTGGGAACCGGCTTCTTCCACAGCCCGAACGCATCGTGCTCACCCGAGCCGGCCAACGCGTCGGGGCCGTGCTCCTTCACCGCGGGAAGCACCTCGGCGAGGTCCAGCCCGGCGGAGAAGTGGTCCCCGTGCGCGAACAGCACCCCGACCCGCGCCTCGTCGTCCGCGGCCAGCTCGTCGTAGGCCGCCGCGACACCGTCGATCACCGCCAGGTTCCAGGCGTTGCGCTTGGCTGCGCGGTTCACGCCGATGAGCAGCACGTGGCCGCGGCGCTCGACGGTGACCAGCTCGGACGCGGCGGCGGTGCTGTCGGACACGGAACGACTCCTCGGGGAAGCGGGTTGAGGCGACCCGCAGCGTAAGCATGTGCCGACTCTCGCGCTGCTGACACGGCCGTCACACCGCCGACGTCGCACCCTGCGGACGTGAGGGTGTTGGCGCGAGCGCCGGGGACTGTTCCGCCGCAGGACCGGTCCATGCCTCGCCGACCACCGGCCGAGCGCACCGCCACGGTCTGGGCCGAGCGCTGGGAGCGGGCCGCAAAGGCCGCCTCGTTCCTGGTTCTGGTCAGCGGCGTCGTCGGCATCATCTCCGGTGTCCTGCCGCCGCAGCGGGCTCGCCTGCGCATCGTCGCCGACGTGCTCGGGTTGCCCACCGTCGACGCGGCGGCCGCGACCAGCGTCGGGCTCGGCATCGTGTTGGTCCTGCTCGCCCGTGGCCTGCGTCGTCGTCAGCGCCGCGCCTGGTATCTGGCCATCGCCCTGCTGCTGGTGGGCGCCGCAGTGCACCTGGTGAAGGGCCTGGACGTGGAGGAGGCAGTCCTCTGCCTGACCACCGTCGTCGTGCTCGTCGCCGCCCGCCACGCGTTCGTCGCCGAACCCGACGCCGAGGAACGCTCCCACCCGCTGGTGCTCCTGCTCGGGCTGTTCCTGACTTCGCTGCTTGCCGGCTACGTCGTCATCCGCGTGAACCTGCGCGGGATGCGCCCGTCCGGCGACGCGCTGCGGGCGACCCTCCTCAAGGGATTCCTCGGTCTGCACGGGCCGGTGATGTTCCCGACCGATCGCAGATCCGATGTGGTCAGCGCGACCCTGCTCGCGCTCGGCATCCTCACCGCCGTGGTGCCTCTCGCCGCGGCGCTGCGGACGTCCAGAGGGCAGGTGGGACTCACCGCGGTGGAAACCCTGCGGCTGCACCGGCTGCTCGACGCCCGGCCGGGTGGCGACTCGCTCGGCTACTTCGCGTTGCGGCAGGACAAGCACGTCGTGTTCTCCGCGTCCGGTAAGGCTGCGGTGAGCTACCGCGTGGTCTCCGGCGTCGCGCTCGCCTCCGGAGATCCGCTGGGGGACCCGGAGGCCTGGCCCGGCGCGATCACCGCTTACCGGGAGCTGGTGGCGCTGCACGGGTGGACCCCGGCGGTCCTCGGCTGTTCCGAGCAGGGCGGTACCGCCTGGCAGCGGGCCGGCCTGTCGGTCGTGGAACTCGGCGACGAGGCGGTGGTCGACGTCGCCACCTTCAGCCTGGCCGGCCGGGACATGCGCGGGGTGCGGCAGGCCGTGGCCCGGATGGACCGCGCGGGCTACCGCACGCGTGTCCGGCGGGTCGGCGACTTGGAACCGAACGAGCTGGAGGAGCTACGGCATGCCTCGGCCACCTGGCGGGACGGGACTGTCGAGCGCGGCTTCTCGATGGCGCTGGGTCGGCTGGGCGAGCCCGGCGACGAGGGGTGCGTCGTGGCGGAGTCACACCACGACGGTCAGCTGCAGGCCCTGCTGCACTTCGTCCCGTGGGGTCGGGACGGCCTCTCGCTCGACCTCATGCGCCGCGCTCGGGACTGCCCGAACGGCATCAACGAACAGCTCGTCGTGGCGGCGCTGGTCGCGGCTCCGTGCCTCGGGGTGCGGCACATCTCGCTCAACTTCGCGGTGTTCCGGAGCGCGCTCGAGCGCGGTGCCCGATTGGGGGCCGGCCCGATCCTGCGGTTGTGGCGAGCGACGCTGCTGCTCGCGTCCCGCTTCTGGCAGATCGAGAGCCTTTACCGGTTCAACGACAAGTTCGGGCCGCGCTGGGAGCCCCGGTTCCTCTGCTTCCGGCGGACCTCGGACCTACCCCGCGTGATGCTCGCCGCCCTACAGGCGGAGGCGTTCCTGCCGAGCTTCGGGCGCTCCCGGGTGCACGGGTTCCCGGAATCGGCGGTCGAAACGGCGATCGATACGGCGGTCCCCGATACGGCGGCGATCACCGACTGACGGTGCAGCCGACGTTCGGGCTCAACGCCCACCGTTCGTAGACGTCACCCGCCGCACGGTCCGGCTGCGTGGCCCTCGGAACCGCTCGACCGCCTCCGGCCCGTCGATCTCCTCGAGGTCGTCCAAGGTCAGCCGCACATTGCGTCGCAGCCGATCGCGGTCGTCCATGGTGACCCGGCTGGGGTCGATGAACACCTGAGTCAGCGCCGGCACCCGCCGCAGCATCTCGATTTCGATCTCGGTGCAGACCTGCTCGATCTGGCCAGCGGTCAGATCATTGGCGACCTGCACCGGACTCCGACCAGGACCGCCGCCATCCCTCGTCAGAGTCCCTACCCGAGCCGACGGCGCGAACCGCGGCGGCCAGCTCGGGCGGGCGAAACCCCTTGTGTTCCGCCGCACAGGCGAGCAGGCTCCCGAAACCCTGTCGAGAACGAGGAGGTGGATGGCCATGCTGGGACGGGCCGTCATCGCACAAGGTAACCCCGCGAAGGTCGACGAGGTGATCGCGTTCATCCGAGAACGAGTGCAGCCCCTCGCGGACGCGCAGGCCGGCAGCCACGGCCTCTCGATGTTCGTCAACCGGGAGACCGGCCTGGTGCTGGTCAGCAGCGCCTGGGAGGACGAGGCCGCGCTCCGGTCGAGCGACGCGCAGCTGGAGCCGGCGCGCCGACAGGCGCTGGCCCTTCTGGAGGCGCCCGAACCCCGGATCGAGATCATGCAGCCGATCATCATCTTCCAGAACTCTCGGGACCAGGTCGGCTACTGGACCCGCGCGAGCGAGCTGCGCTTCCCGCCGGATCGGCTGGACGACGGCATCGCGACCTTCCGGTCGGAGCTGCTGCCGGCCATCCGTGCACGGCTCGAAGGGGTCAACTCCATCGCGCTCATGCTGAACCGGCAGACCGGTCATGGCGTCGTGAACGTGACCTTCACGTCGCGGGAGGCCTTGGACGCGAGCCGGGAAGTGGCGGACCAGCTCCGGTCGGAGTTCGTTCGGGACACGGGAGCCGAAGCCGTGGGCGTGATGGAGATGGAGGTCGCCATCGTCGGCATCCGGCCCCCCATCGACCTGCCCGCGCAAGGTGCCCCGGTCGAGTTCACGCTGAGCCGGACGGACTGAGGCGCCTCGGGCGACCACAAAGCGGATGGTGAAGCAACGCGGGGACCGCCCGGACGGGCCGGCGCCCGGGGCAACGCCCGCCGCGACGCCGCCCGCGCTGACGACGGCTGCTCCATCCAACGCGTCCTACGCGTTTGACTTCTGGGACCGGCGATACGAGGGGCGTCGGCTGTTCGCCGAGATGTTCGGGACGTTCCTGCTCGTCCTGGTGGCCGTAGGCGCTGGAATGGTCAACGCCCGGTTCGGGGGGCTCCCATACAGCGCGCAAGTGGTCCCTCCAGGCCTGATGGTGGCCGCGACGATCCTCTTCATGGGCGCCGTCTCCGGCGCGCACCTCAACCCGGTCGTGAGCGTCGCCTTCGCGCTGCGTGCCGACTTCCCGTGGCGGCGGGTACCGGCCTATGTACTGGCCCAGTTCGTGGGGGCCGCGTTCGCCGCCCTCCTGCTACGGGCACTCCTCGGAGCGCAGGGGAGCGCCGGGCTCACGTTGCCTGGACGCGACGTCTCAGCGCTGAGCGCCCTGGCCTGGGAGGCCGTACTCACCACCGGCCTGGTGAGCACCATTCTCGGCGTCGCGTCCGGTGCGCAGCAGGTGGGGCCGATCGCCGCCCTCGGCACCGGCAGCTACATCGCCCTGGCCGGGCTGTGGGGCTCCCCGGTGAGCGGAGCGTCCATGAACCCCGCCCGGTCCCTGGGCCCCGCGCTGGTTCTGGGGAACGGGAGCGCGTGGTGGGCCTACCTCCTCGGCCCGCTGGCCGGCGCCGTTCTCGCGGCGGGCATCGCTTACCTGCTCCGCGGCCCCGGTGGAGGCCGCACCGGGCGGACCTCGGCGCAGGGAACGCTTGGCCTCACCTGGCGCCCCGGCCCGATCGACCCGGCCGGACCTTCCGGTGCGAGGTGACCCCGGGCCTCCGCCCTGGCAGCGGCCCCGGTTGTTGGGGCTCGGGAGGAGATGCGACGCCGCCCGCCTCGCCATCGATTTCGGTGCCTTCGGCCGGACAGACGGGACTTTCGCCCGTCGTGAGCCGTCACCGGCACCACCAGGATCAGCGGAGAGGAGGAGGAGCCATGGTGATCGAGATCGACGAGGCACAGACCGAGGTCCTGCGGGAGGTGCTGGAGGCGCGGCTGGGCAATTTGGCGAGCGAGATCCGGCACACGGATTCGCCGCG
>DATITC010000157.1:0-7548 GCA_035468175.1 Frankiaceae bacterium
CCGAAGCGGCTCGGCTCGTCGAACCAGCCCGCCTCATCCGCCGTCGGCGGGGCGGCGAGCAGCACGTCGAGCGGCGGCTCAGTACCCCAGGCGATCTCGTGCTCGCGCTCGGCCTGCTCGCCGGGGAACTTCCCGGATGTCCAGTCGCGGTCGGCGTCCCGGCTGGCGACGTCCACGGGTCGCTTGCGCTTGCGCTGGCTGGCGTAGCGGGCGGACGTCTTCACCGCCAGCGGCAACGGCTCGCGCAGGCCGCGGTCGTGGAGGTCGACCAGCTCGCCGAGCAGCCGACGAGCCTCATCGGGAGCGACGGGACCGAGCGTCGACCGCTGGTAGCCGCTGTTGGAGCGCGCCTTGCCGATCGTGACGGCCCGCCAGTCCTGATCGGGCTGCCCGGCGGACAGGGCCAGTACCTGCGCCCAGGCGCGGAGCCGCTGCTTGGCCCCGAGGCGCGAGTACGTCACCCGCACGACCGCGGTGTCGTGGACGCTGCTCACCGTGCCGCCGAGCCGGCGCCCGTCCGGCAGCGCGATGGCGACGTCGACGGTGCGGGCCTCAGGTTGGCGGAGGTCGTGGCTGGCGGTCAGCAGCGGCGCGACCTCCCGCAGCACCTCGTCGAGGATGCGGTTGCCGATCGCGCTGGGCGGCAGCACGCCGCGACGCCACTCCGCCTGCCGGACGGCGGCCAGGTCGGCGCCGCGCAGGAGGTCACCGAGCAGCCGGTCCCCGATCTGCCACTTGGTCAGCGCGTCGAGTTCGACGGTGAGCTCGTCGGCGATCTCTTCCTCGTCCTGCGCGATGGACAGCTCGAGCCGCTGCCGCAGGAACCCCCGGACGGGGTGTTCGAGGAAGCGGATGAGGCTGTCGAGCTCGACGGTGTCGGAACTCGTCCGGGGCAGCGGTGCGGGGAGGAACGCCGCGGGCGGCTGCCGATCGATGAGCGCAGCCCGGGCTCCCTCGAGCGCAGGACGGTCGAAGCTGAACAGACCGTCCCCGCTGAGCGCGGCCGCGGTGAAGTTGCGCGGGTCGAACGGCTGCAGCGGATGGCGGACGACGACCTGATCCCGGCCCCGCTGGCCTTCAACGGCGGTGACCATCCGGTCAACGGCGTCGAGGATCTCACCGACCGGCACGGCTGCGGGTCGGCGGCTGTTGGTCCGCTCGTCGGCCCCGGTGTAGAGGACGACGAGGGTGTCCTCGGCGGCGAGGACGGCGTCGAGGAGCAGCTGACGGTCCTCGCTGCGGGCGTCGCGCTCCCCCACCATCGGGTCGCGGGCGAGGAGGTCGTCGCCGTTGACGATGACGTTGCGGGGGAAGGCGCCGTCGTCGAGGCCGAGCAGGCAGATCACCCGGTGCGGCACAGAGCGCATCGGCACCATCGAGCACATCGTCAGGTTGCCGGTGCGGAAGTTCGCTCGGGTCGGCCGGCCCCGGAGCCGGTCGGCGAGCAGCGCCCGGAGGTCGTCGAGGCTGAGGTCGAGCGTGTCCGCGAGCTGGTCGGCCCCCTCGGCGACGTCGGCGAGCTCGCGGCGGGCTTGCGCCTGCTGCCACGCGTCCCGCGCGCTGGTGGCGCAGAGCTGATCGAGCGCGTCGGTGAGGGTGGTGAACCAGCCGGTGAGCGGCTGCCGACCCTGCAGGCGACCCAGCACGTCGGCAAGCCGGTCGAGCAGTTCGGAGAGCCGGCCGGCGAGGTCGACGTCGTTGGAGTCGACGTCGTCCAGCGGGAGCGCGGTGCCGAGCCAGCGGACCCCTCCTCCTTCCGACAGGCCTTCAGACAGTGAGGCGCCGAGCAGCAGCCGGTCGAGCCCCGTCTCCCAGGTGTTCTGCGGGACCTTGTCGAGCCGGAACGGGGCGCGGTGCTGCGCGTCGAGTCCCCATCGCACGCCGGTGCGGGCGACCCAGTCGCGGAGGAGCTCGAGGTCCTCGTCGTCCAGCCGGAAGCGCCGGCGCACGGGTGCGGAGGCGGCGAGGTCGAGGACCTGCGACGCGGTGACCCGACCGTCGGCGAGCTCGAGCAGCTGGGCGACGGCGGCGAGCAACGGGTTGGTCTGGCGGAGGCTGCGGTCGGCGAGCCGGACCCGCAGGCGGTGACCGGGATGGTGGGCGGTGTGCTGGTCGGCGCCCTCCTCGACGAGGCCGAAGGCGGCGGAGATGAGCGGGGCGTACGCCTCGATGTCCGGGCACATGACCAGCACGTCGCGGGGCTCGAGCGTCGGGTCGTCCTCGAGCAGGCCGAGCAGGACTTCGCGCAGCACCTCCACCTGCCGGGCCGGGCCGTGGCAGGCGTGCACCTGGAGGCTGCGGTCGCCGTGGTCCAGCGGGAGTGGAGCGGACGGCTGATCGGCGGCGAGGTCCGCCTGGAGCCGGCCGAGCAGGCTGGACGGGCGCGTGGTCGCCGCATGGTGGTGCTGCTCGGTGGGGGTGTCGGCGCCGGCGAGGAGGAGCTGCAGCTCGCGGCTGTCCCGGCCCAGGGAGGCGAGCAGCGGATGCCGTGGGAGTGCCCCCGTCCGGTCGAGGCGGCGGTGGACGGACACGTTCTTCTCGGCCTGTTCGGCGACGGCGTCCCACAACGCGGGTGACGGATGCGGCAGCCACAGGTGGACGTCGCGGTGCCGGGCCAGCGCCGCGAGAACCGCGATCTGGTCGCGGGTGAGCCGGGTCGGCCCGAACACCGACAGCCGCTCCGGCAGATCGACCGCGGCAGCGTCATCGCGGAGCCGGCGGCAGACGTCGTCGAGCCGCTCGGCCGGACTCGACGTTCCCGTGCGGGCGCGGAGCTGCCGCCACACCGACGGCTGCCACCGCAGGTCCTCAGCCAGGTCGCCGTCCTCCCCCGCAGCCCACGCACGCACCAGATCGGGTCGCTGCGTCTGATACGCCGCGAACAGCTGCGCGAGGTCGGCCGCCGCGGCCACCGGGCGTTCGGGGGGCAGGCGCCAGCCGGCGACCTCGCCGAGGGCGAGCAAGCCGAATAGCATCCGGCTGCTGGACCAGGCGTCGTCCTCGTCCTCGACGACGGCTGCGGAAACCTCATCGATCAGCGTGCGCGACGAGATGAAGCGGACGTTGGCGCAGACCCCGGCTTCGCCGCCGCTCGGGTCGGAACTGTGCGCCAGGCGCTGGGTCAGCCACCGCTCCACCCCCTTGGCAGGAACGGCGATGAGCTCCTGGGCGAAGGGGTCGTCCAGGCCGTGCCGCATCACCGCGGCGAGACCGGCGGCAAGCCGGTCGGCCCGCTCGGCCCGGTGGAGATGCAGCACCGGTCATACCTATCAGCCGGGTGCGACAGAAAGGGTCCGACGCACCTCCGCCGGCTGCCCGGTCGGGGCAGCCGGCGGGGAAGTCAGCCTGGCGCTCAGCGGATGAGTGCGACGTCGATGCGCACCGGGCCGTCGCTCGGGGTCACGTGCACCTGGCCCCGCGCCGTTTGGTACCGGCCCGTGCCGCCGGTGATGGCGAGCGGGAAGGCGCTCGGGCCGCCCATGCCACTGCGCACGGCGCCTTCGGTGACGATCTGGCCGTCGGGCAGGTTCAGCAGGATCTGGCACACCTGGTCCGCGCTCTTCGACGACACCGCGGTGGTGAGGCACGAACCCGTGTTCCAGCCGAAGGCCTTACCACCCCGGGTCAGTGGGCTGCTGTGCAGATCCATGTCGCCGGCGCTGAAGCCCGGCTTCCCCGCGTCGATGCTGGTCTCCCCGCCTGGGGCGGCGTAGACCGTGAACGACTCGCCCCCGCCTGCCACGGCCGAACCACCCAGCCCGGGGATCGCTAGCGTGGCTGCGACGGCCACTCCCGCTCCGACGCCGATCAGTCGCTTGATTTCCATGATGCCCTCCTCATTGGCCGCGCCTCTCGCGGCAACGGAAAGCTAGGGCGACGCAGGGGTCGGACGATTCCCTCCGGAGGAGGAGTCGAGCTGGTTCGAAGCGGATTACCGCACCCGTTCGGCTCCACTCTGAGGAGGAGCGACCGCCACTCCCTTCCACCCGGAAGGGGAGGTCGGCGGTCGGGTCCGGCGCTACGGTTCCGCCTGTGCTGACATACCGGACCCTGTGCTGGCGAGGCGTGCCGTGGCGGCGGCTGGCGCTGGACTGGGTCGCGCCGCTGGGCATCGTCGCGGTCGGCGCCGTGAACGTGGCGATGAAGGCGGGCACGACCGACTACCCGGGATCAGGGCTGGTCCACCTCGCCTTCCTCACGGCGGCGGCGGTGGCGCTCGGCCTCCGTCGGCGGGCACCGATCGCCGCGCCGCTGCTCGACATCCTGATCGTGACGGTGTGGGCCGCTGGGATGTGGCCGCGCGACGCGCAGGGTCCGTTCGAGGGTTTCCTGCTGGTGGTCGGGGCGTCGTACTGCATCGCGTCGGGCAACACCGGACGCCGGCTGGTGCAGGGCAGCGGGCTGCTGATGGCGTACTTCGTCGTCAGTCAGGTCGTGCTGTTCTTCGTCGGCGGTGGCGTCGGTGATCTCCTTCCAGTTTTCGTCTGGATGGTCGCGGCCTGGACGGTGGGGTTCGTCCTGAACCGGCGGGTGCAGCAGACCCAGCAGGCTCGGCAGAGCGCGACCGCGCTGGTGGCCGACCATGAGCGACGTACCGCCGAGGCCGTGGGGCAGGAGCGGTCTCGGATCGCCCGCGAGCTGCACGACGTGGTGGCACACAGCCTGTCGGTGATCGTGGTGCAGGCCGCGGCGGAACGTCGGGCGCTTGCCCAGGGACGGACGGGCCCGGAGTCGACGGAGGCTGTGCTCGATTCGGTGGAGCGCACCGGCCGGGAGGCGCTGGTCGATCTCCGTCGCATGCTGGGGCTGCTCCGTCAGCTCGATGAGCGGCCGACGCTGGCTCCACAACCGTCGCTGCGTCAGCTCGAGAATCTGCTCGACCCGGTTCGCCAGGCTGGGCTCGCCGTCGACGTGGACAGCGAAGGCGTCGCGACGGAGATCCCCACCGGAGTCGACCTGTCGGCGTACCGCATCGTGCAGGAGGCGCTGACCAACGTCGTGAAGCACGCCGGCGCGACGCGGGTGGTCATCAACCTCTGCTACTCCCCGAGTCAACTCACGATCGTCGTCGGGGACGACGGATCGGGGCATCCCGAGGACGTCCTGGCCGGCGTGGGAGGCGGCCACGGGCTGATCGGGATGCGGGAGCGAGCCGTCGTGTTCGGCGGCACGCTGCAGGCCGGGCCGAGCCCCGTGGGTGGCTGGGAGGTGCGGGCCCGCCTGCCGCTCGGCACGGTGCCGGAGCCCCGATGACGCTTCGGCTGCTCATCGCGGACGACCAGCTGCTGGTACGAGCCGGGTTTCGCAAGCTGCTCGAGGGCGAGGCGGGGCTGGACGTCGTGGGCGAGGCGGCCGACGGCGTCGAGGCGATCGCGGAGGCCCGCCGGCTGCACCCCGATGTCGTGCTGATGGACATCCGGATGCCACGGCTCGACGGCATCCAAGCGACGCGGCAGATCACCGGAACGATGCCGGACGTCAATGTGCTCGTGTTGACCACCTACGACCTGGACGAGTACGTCTTCGAGGCGTTGACGGCGGGTGCCAGCGGCTTCCTGCTGAAGGACTCCCCTCCGGACGACCTGATCGCCGGCGTCCGCATCGTCGCCCGTGGCGACGCGCTTCTCGCGCCCTCGGTGACTCGACGGTTGATCGCAGAGTTCACCGCCGAGCGGCGAACGCGCGCCGTCGCTCCGCTGCCCGAGATCTCATCTCGAGAACGGGAAGTGCTGATGCTCGCCGCTCGCGGGCTCAACAACTCCGAGATCGCGCGAGACCTGTTCATCGGAGAGGCGACGGTGAAGACGCACGTCGGCAACCTGCTCACCAAGCTCGGCTGCCGCGACCGGGTGCAGCTCGTCGTCCGGGCCTACGAGACCGGCCTGGTGGTGCCGGGGGTCACGTGATCCAGAGCGGTCTCTCGCCGCGGACCGGTCATCCGACGCCGCACCTCACCGGAAACGGCTGATCGCGCGCGATCGCCGCTCCGCGTTCGACTTCCCGGTACACCCCGTCCGACAGCTCGTACACGGTGATGGCGTCCGAATCGACGATCCAGTAGTGCGGGATACCGGCGCGGGCATAGCGGTCGAGTTTGAGCACGGTGTCGTTGCTGCGGTTGCTCCGGCTTGTCACCTCGACGACCAGCGCCACCGCTTCAACCGGCAGATTCCGCTCGTAGTCGGCGCTTCGATAGACGACGGCGTCTGGGATCAACAGGTCGTCGCCGATCTCCACGCCGGCGGTGCCGGTCAACACGACCTTGAACTCCGGCGGTGCCGCTTGCAGAAGGGCGACGCCGATCGCCTGGCTCCGCTCGTTGTGCGGCATGAATGGCGGAGGCGTCACGACCAGGGTCCCGTTGATGACCTCATAGCGCTGACCGTCGTCGGGCGTGTTGTCGAGGTCGGCCATCGTGTAGTGGTCCGACCGGGCGACGATCGTCACGACGTGCTCCCTTCGCACCCTGCTTCTCGAGTGCCAGTCCTCGAGTGCCAGCCATGCTCGCATGCTCAGCGATCGATCGCCCGCGGCTGCCGAAGCCGCCGCCCGCCGAGGTCGGCCGAGTCCGCCGCCGCGATGCCGGCACTCCACCCGCGGCCGTCGCTGATGCTCGTGGCCCGCATCGTTCTCGTCCGCGGGAACAGCGACTCCACGTGTGCGCGCACCGCGTCGTCCCGAGCCGCCAGGACCGGGAGCAGCGCCGACCCGTACTGCTGCTCGGCCTCGGCCTCGACGGTTCTCTTCGCCGCACGCAGTCGTTCGCCGATGCGGCCGGCGTAGGCGGCGAGGAACGAGGTTCGGAACGAGCGGGTTGTCGCCCGGCCCCACGCGTCGCGCTGGGTGCCCGCCGACGTCATCGCTCGCGTCGCCTGGAGGAGCAGCGAGGCGTGCAGCAGCTCGACGACCTCCAGGTCGGACCCAACGCCGAAGACGTTGCACGAGCCCAGGCCGGGTGAGTAGATGACCTCGCAGTTGTTCGCCCGTGCCACCGCGCTCAGCAGGCCGACCTTCTGCCGGGCGTAGGGGTCGTCGATGCCGACGCGCCGCGCGCCGACCGTCGCGTCATGGCCGTTCGCGTGCAGCATCGACTCGGCGATCGCGTGCCGGGTCATCAGCTCCTGTGCCTTACCGGCCAGCGCCTCGGCCTCCTCCGGGAACTCGGTCGCCTCGGCCTTGTCGAGCAGCGCTCGCACGCGGGCCAGGAACTTTTCGCTTGTCGCGCCGCCGGGATCGCCTCGGCCTCCCGCTGTCCACTGTGATGGGGGCGGCCTCAGCATAGGAAGGGGTGGAAGCGCCGTGCCCATCCGCATCACCGCCAGGTGGCTCGTCACGCGGCGGGCCGGTTCGCGAAGATCGGTCCTGGCCCGCTGGGCGAGCTGACCCAGCAGCGGCCGGTGGCGACGCCACCAGGTCGCGGCACCCCCGGCATCGACCTGGGCGACCCACTCGGCGTCGGCCTCCGGCCGGTCCCGATAGCGGCGGGCCTCTTCGGCGATCACCACCGCGACGAGGTCGGTGGCCACTCTGTCCTTCCGCTTCGCCGCC
>DATITC010000158.1:0-4307 GCA_035468175.1 Frankiaceae bacterium
GTCGGCGGTGGTCCGGCGCACCTCGGCACCCTCCCCCACCTCGGTGTCGGTGAGCGAGCAGTCCGGCCCGACCACGGCGCCGGTGGCGATCCGGGTACGACCGGCGAGCATCGTGTTCGGCAGCAGCGTCACGTCGGGCTCGAGTTCGACGCCGGACCCGATCCACGTCGTCGCCGGGTCCACCACGGTCACGCCAGCCCGCATGGCCTTCTCGACCAGCCGACGGTTCAGCACCCGCCCGGCCTCCGCGAGCTGCACCCGGTCGTTGACGCCAGCGGTCTCGGCCGGCAGATCGGTCGTGACCGCCTGCACCAACGCGCGGTCGTTGACCAGCAGCCCGACGACGTCGGTGAGGTACTCCTCGCCCTGGGCGTTGTCGGTGGTGAGGCGCTGCAAGGCTCCGCGGAGCGGCCCGGCGGCGAAGGCGTACACGCTGACCGCGACCTCACGGATCTGCTTGGTCGCGTCGTCGGCGTCGCGCTCCTCGATGACAGCGCGAACCACGCCGCCGAGCGCGTCAGCCGCGGTCGGCGCACTACCGCCGCCGCCCCGGACCACCCGGCCGTACCCGGTCGGGTCGGCCATCACGGCGGTCAGCAGCGTGGCCGCCGCCTTCTGCTCCTGGTGCTTGCGGGTGAGGCGACGCAGCGTCTCGGCGCGCAGCAACGGGGCGTCGCCTGGCAGCACCACGACGGTGGCCTGCTCGGGCAGGTCATCGAGCGCTTCGATCGCCAGCCGGACGGCGTGACCGGTGCCGTTCTGATGCTCCTGCACGACGGGTGTCGCGCCGGCGGGAAGGATGGCGATGACCGTCTCGCGGTCGTGCCCGACGACGACGACGGTCTGCTTGGCGCCGAGCGGCTCGATGGACGCGAGGACGTGTCCGAGCAACGTGCGCCCGGCGATCTCGTGCAGGACCTTCGCCTTGGCCGACTTCATCCGGGTGCCCTGACCCGCGGCCAGCACCACCGCGACGGCGGGCCGGAGGTCGGTCACTCGGGCTCCTCGATCGGGACGCGCGGCAGAGGACGCGGACGGCGGGTGGACGAGATCGGCGGCGGGATCACGCACGCCCGAGGCCGTTCCGACTGTACCGGCGGGGTGCTGTCACGCCGAGGACCTGCGGACAGGAGGGTTTCGAACCTTGATTTCGTCTGCTCCGGCGCCAGGACTCGAACCTGGATCTGAAGATCTCCAAAGGATCCCGTCATGCCGTTAGACCACGCCGGACAGGGCTCCCACGATGCCACGCCAGTAGCCCTCCATGCGTTGATAGGCGACGCGACTCAGCCGGGCGTAGACGACCAAGCAGCCGTGGTAACCAGTCCCGACGTTCTTGCGCACGGACTCAGGTCGATGCCGTTTCAGTGAGGCCCTTCGCCAACTTCCACCGTCGCCCACGACTCCGCGCCAGAACCGTTCCGCAGACCGGACATCCGCTGTCACGTGAATCGAGAGCCCGAAGGAGCAGTCGTCGTTCTCGAAGCCCATCAATCGGAGCCATCGCAGGTAGACCCGAATGACGTCGGCGTCGCTGTTGATCAGAGTAAGAGCCTCCCTTCTGTCATACGGCTTGTCCTTCGAGCCTTCCGCCCAGTAGAGCGCGGTCCCGATGAGGATGAGTTCTCGCTCGGTCACGGGCCCCACGTCCGCTGCCGCGTCCGACTTGACGGCGCGTCGCTCCTGCTCGCGTTCGCCGAGACGCTCCTCCCACTGCGCCCGCCTCGCCGCGGCGATGCGCTCGAAGTCGTGCGACCCCGGTTCCCGCGGCGGCGGCTTCGGCAGATCCGAGGTCCAGAGGCTGACGCTCGCCTTACTGACCCCGAGCTCTTCGGCGATCTCCGGCATCGTCCGTCCCTCGCCGCGCAGCTCACGGGCCTTCTCGTGCAGGTCGTCCTTCGCCCGAGCTCGCAGCCCGGGCGAGCGGGCCGGTTCGCCGGCCAACAGCTCGGTCACCCGCCACGTCGACACGGAGAGGCTGCGGGCGATCTGGGGACGGGTCATGCCTTCGAGGCGCAGCGCGCGGGCGATGGTCCGCAGGTCAGGCGGCTGATCCGCCGTGACTTCGAGGGATTCCGATGTCATGCGTCCAGCCTCGTGCGGCCCCCCGACATCTCCCGGAGTTGTCCACAGGTGACGACTGAGCGCTATCCGCCCCAAGAAACTCGGAAAACCACTGTGCCTCGCCGGCTTCTCTGCTTTGGTGGACGAGCGGCGCAAGGGATGCCAGAAAGGGGTGGACATGTCGGTCGAAACAGTCATTTTGCTGGTGGTGCTGCTCGAGAGCCTGGTGCTGGTCGGGACGGTCCGCTGGCTGGTCAGCGGCTTACGCTCGAGCGAGGGCCAGGAGTGGCCGCCGATTCCGGCGACGGCACCGGCCGTCAGCCAGGTCCTGAACAGCCATATCCCGAACACCGCTATCCCGAACAGCCCGTCCGTGCCGACCAGCCGCGAGGCGGGCTCCCGCGCGGACGAGCCGGTCGCCGCCGCGTCCTGACGCGTCAGGTTCCCGCTCCCACGCTCTCCCGCTCCTCGGCAGCGGTCGGACCCGGCTCCTGCTCCTCGGCGTCCGTCGGCGGCCACTTCAGTGAGGCCAGGATGGCTCCGCCGAGGACCAGCAGGATGACGACCAGCGACGCCGGCGTCGGGATGGTCGGGAAGCCGTCCACGTAGTGGTGCACGCCCTCCAGCAGCATCTTCACTCCGATGAACCCGAGGAGCAGGGCCAGCCCGCTGCCCAGGTAGTGGAAGCGGCTCAGCAGCCCGGCGAGGCAGAAGTACAGCGCCCGGAGTCCGAGGATCGCCATGGCGTTCGAGGTGTAGACGATGAACAGATCGTCGCTGACGGCCAGCACCGCGGGCACGCTGTCGACGGCGAAGACGATGTCCGCGGTCTCGATCGAAACCAGGACCGCGAGCAGTGGCGTCGCCATCAGCACGCCGTTGCGGCGCGTGAGCATCTTCTGCCCGTCGTAGTCCGCGCTGACCGGCAGCGCTCGGCGCAACAGCCGGACCGGCAGGCTGGCGCCCGGGTCGAGGTCGGGCTCGCCGTCGTCGCGCCACATCTTCACGGCGGTGTAGAGCAGGAATGCGCCGAACAGGAACAGCACCCAGGTGAAGGTGCTGACGATCGCGACGCCGGCGGCCAGGAAGACCGCCCGGGCCACGAGCGCACCCAGCACGCCGAGGAACAGGACGCGGTGCTGGTACTGCGCGGGGACCTTGAAGTAGGCGAAGATCAGCGCGAAGACGAACAGGTTGTCGACGGCGAGGCTCTTCTCGAGCAGGTAGGCCGAGGTGAACTCGGCGCCTGCGGTGCCGCCGTAGGTCAGGAAGATCAGGCCGGCGAAGCCGAAGCCCAACGTCAGCCAGAACGCCGACCAGCGCAGCGCTTCCTTGAACTCGATGACGTGGGCGCTCCGGTGCTTGATCAGGTCGAAGAGCAGGGCTGCCGTGATGAAGGCGGCAAAGCCGGCCCAGGCCCACAGGGGGACGTCCACGAAGAGCTCCTTCCAGAAGTCGGTGCGAAAGCAACGACCTCACCATGTCCTGCGGAGAGTCCGCAGAGTAGGGGCGTTCCCGGACGCCTCAAGAGCCCTTTCGTTGCCGATGCTCGGCAACTACGCTGCGCGCATGACCGATGCCGCCGACGCCGCCCTTGACCCCCTCGAGGGCGCTCCGGACGAGTTCGACGAGGCCCTGCCCGGCTGGCAACTCACCCGGCTCCCCCGGTCGGCCGTCCGGGCGGCACGCGAGGCCCGGCTGCCGGCGACCCTGCTCGGGCCGTTTCTCGACGCGCTGGTCGAGGCTGCCTCCAGCGGTCGCCGGCTGCCCGCTCCGCAGCTCGACGAGTACCGACACCTCGGCCGCGTGGCCGCGGAGCAGGGCGCGCCGCTGCCCGCACTGGTCGACCTGTACCTGTCCGCGATGTGGCGGGCCTGGCCGGAACTCCCCGCGGTCTCCGCCGACGGTGGCCAGGACGTGACGGTCGAGAGCCTGCGCCGGGCCGGCCAGTCGGTGCTCCGAGCGGCGGACGACGCGGTGGCCGCCCTGTGTGAGGGCTACTCGTCGGCGCAGCAGGCGGCCGCGCGCGCCGAGGCCGAGCAGCGCCGCACCCTCGTGGACGACCTGCTGGCCGGCACCTCGGACGTCGGCAGCCTGCTCCCCCGGGCGGCTGACTTCGGTCTGCACCTCGAAGCGCCCTATCTGGTGCTCGTGGTCCACGCGAGCCGGCCGCTCACCGAGGGGCGACCGACGGAACGGCGGGTGGAGAACGCGTTGCGCGAGCAGCTCGGCCGGATGCCGGC
>DATITC010000159.1:0-7809 GCA_035468175.1 Frankiaceae bacterium
CCAAGTTAACTTGTGAGTACGGGCAACGGCAAACCGCCGAGAGAGAGCGCGTACCTGTGCACATCTCCCCACTTAGGATTCTGTCTGCTCACACTCGTCGGAGTGTCGTCGGATCCGAACTGGCCGAGACTGACCTACGAGGACCGCCCGCGGACGCCCGGCATACCGCCAGACCTCGTGTCGCGGCGGCTCCGCGAGCGATACGCCGGCCCGTACCGGGCTGCGGTCGTTCCGTCGATCGCTACCGCGCAGCCCGTGCTCAGCAGCGCTGTTGCGGCACTCGCCGACGACGGAACAGCTGAGGTCGCTCGGTTCGACGCCGAGATTGGAGCGGAGCTGGCGCCGTTTGCCAGCGTCCTGATGCGTTCAGAATCGTCCTCATCCTCTCGGATCGAGAACCTGACGTCCGGGGCGAAGTCCCTCGCGCTGGCCGAGCTCGGCAGCCGGGAGCGCAGCAACGCGACCGAGATCGTGGGCAACGTGGCCGCGATGACGGCGGCACTACGCCTCGCTTAGCGGCTCGATGCCGACGCGATCCTCGCCATGCACGCCGCCCTGATGGGCGTGGCGCCGGTCGGCGCGATGTCCGCCGTCACGACGGCGTCCGCCGGCAGTTGGCGGGCCGAGGAGTGTGGATCGGCGGCGACTTCTACGGCCCGCACGGCGCGGCCTTCGTCGCACCGCACCACGACCGGCTGCCCGCAGCGATATCGATGACCTTCTGCGGTTCATCGAGCGGACGGACGTCCCGCTGTTCGTCCAGGCAGCTCTCGCCCACGCGCAGTTCGAGACCATCCATTACTTCGTCGATGGCAACGGGCGAACGGGCCGGGCCCGGGTGCACGCGATGCTGCGGCGCGGTGGGCTCACGCGCCGGGTCACTGTTCCCGTCTCGGCCGGTCTGCTCACCAACAC
Organism: Frankiaceae bacterium; assembly: GCA_035468175.1. Classification (GTDB taxonomy): domain Bacteria; phylum Actinomycetota; class Actinomycetes; order Frankiales; family Frankiaceae; genus JAVEDQ01. The sequence continues at coordinate 916 of DATITC010000159.1, forward strand.
CTCGACGTACTTCGAGGCGCTCGGTGCCTATCGAGACGGGCAGATCCAGCGGATCGTCGAGCGCTTCGCCGCAGCGGCTTTCGCCGCGGTCGTGAACGGCCGCCTGTTGGTGCGGGAGCTGGACGACATCCGCGCCCGCTGGCACCAGACCGTCCGGGCTCGTCGCGATTCGGCGGCCTGGCGGCTCGTCGACGTCCTCATGCGCCAGCCGGTCATCGACACCAATCTGGTCGCTCGGGAGCTGGACCTTCCCCGGGCCAACGCGCTCCGACCGGTCGCGCCGCTGGTCGAGGCGGGAGCCCTGAGCGAGTTCACTGGCTTCCGCCGCAACCGGATGTGGCAGGCGCGTGAGGTCCTCGATGCCTTGGACGCGTTCGCGGAACGGGCTCTTCGGTCGCAGCCCGATCAATTGTGACGATCAGCCGACGGTTCGGCTGGTGCCGAAGGCCTCGTCCAGGGTGGATGGGGTGAGATTCCGTTCACGGATGAGCGACACCAGCTGTTCGTAGAGGTGCGTGACCGTCGGGTGGTTGGCGTGCCCGAGCACGATCGCTCCCGCGTTGATCGTGCGGCGGGCGTTCCGTAGCAGCGTGCCGGCCCGGATTGGATAGGCATCCCCGAGGTCGCCGCTCCACATGAGGATCCGCGTGAAGCCCAGCTCGCCGGCGATCGCGTCGGTGTCTCGGTTGTCTGATCCGTACGGCGGACGGAACCAGGGGCGGGACGTGACGCCGAAGGCCTTGTTGATCCAGGCCTCGTTCCGCACGATCTGACTCCGCGCGGCGGCGGGGGTCAGCCGCCGGAGGTCCGGGTGGTTGAACGTGTGGTTGGCGATCTGAACCTGCCCGCTTCCGATCAGCCGGCGCAGGGTCGCGGCGTGTGGTTCCCAATCGGCGGCGTAGGCCCCGTTGGGACAGAAGGTGAGGTGGAAGCCGGTATCGCGGGCGAACTGGACATAGGCGTCGACCACCGGCTTCGCGTATCCGTCGTCGACGGTGAGCGCGAGCCGATTCGTGCCCGGCGGGAGCCGGTCGACGACGACGGGGGCGCCCGGCCGTGGCGGCGGAATCTGGCGGGATCGGTCACCGGGCCGGCCCTTGCCCTCACTGGGTGACTGCTCCAGGGCCAGCGTGGTCGCGCCGCCCAGGGCAGTCACCGCTCCCGTGGCCAGGAGCAGGAGCAGTCGACGGCGGTCGATCCCCCGCGCCTCCAGGGCAGCGTCGTCGTCCATCTGCATGCTCCCGCCCCGACCGACGCGGCTACGGAGCCGCCCCGTTGTGGCCCCCGTGCTCGGTCAGAACCTTGCCCGCGACTGTCGCACTTCAGGCGCCGAGATGCACACAAAAGGTTCATGGCCGCAGGGTGTCGAGGGGAGGCGGTTCGACGCCGTCCGCCCCGATCAGGCGACGCCGGCCAGCCGCTCGGCTTCCTCGATCTCGCGGTTCCAGTCGCGCTTGGTGGCGCGCCAACCCTCGTCATCGTCGCCGTACCGCCAGTACCCGGAGATCGAGACCTGGCTCCGCGGCACCTCCCGTTCGACGAACAGCAACTGTCGGAGCCGCCGCACGAAGCCCGCCTCGCCGTGGACGAAGGCGTGCACCCGCCCGGTCCGCCAGGCGAGCTCCGTCACCGCCGGCAGCAGCGCGGTTCCGGGCCGCGCCGACCCGCGGTGCAGCCAGGTCAGCTGCGCCGAGGAGGGCAGGGTCAGCGGCATCTCCTCCTCGGGTCCCGCGACCTCGAGGAACAGGTGGGCCGGAATCCCCTCCGGCAGCCGTTCGGCGACGACCGCGATGGCCGGCAGCGCGCTCTCATCGCCCACCAGCAGGTACCAGTCGGCGTCCGGGTCCGGGGTGTAATCGCCACCCGGACCCATGAGCAGCACCTCGTCACCCGGCGCCGCCCGGCGGGCCCACGGGCCGGCCAGCCCTTCGTCGCCGTGCACGACGACGTCGACGGTGAGCTCCTGACTCTCCGCGTCGAACTGCCGGACCGTGTAGGTCCGCAGTCGAGGCGCAGCGGCCGCAGGAAGCGAGTCCCGGACGGCATTGAGGTCGAGCGGCCGGGGATAGTCGACGCCCGGGACGAGGAAGACGATCTTGACGTAGGAGTCGGCGTGCGGCGACGGCTCGAAGCGTGCCAAGTCGCCACCGCCGAGCACCACGCGGACCAGCGATGGGGTGAGCTGCTCGGTCCGGCGCACGGTGGTGGTGAGTGGGATGCGCGGGCGGCGCGGCGAAGCATCAGCCATGGACTAAAGCTATCCTTACCTAGCGCCGGGGGTTGGTGTAGATGCGCTGCGCTGCGATGAGGACCGCGGCCCGACGGTCCTCGACCATCGTCCGGTCGTAGGTCTCCCAATCGTCGTGCGTGCCGCCGGCGGCGGTGAAGACGTCCCGCAGCAGGACCCGCAATGATTCGGCGTCCACGTCGGGGTGCGGATCGTCCGGGCCGATGATCTCGGCGGCCCCTTCGACCGTCGCCCACTGCCAGCCGGCACGGACGACGATGGTGGCGCGTGGGTCGGCGCGCAGGTTCCGCAACCGGTGTGCGTCGCCCCGGGCGACGAGCCCGACGACGGAAGCTCCGGTCACGGGGTGGGGCAGCACCCCGGCGTTGACCGTCGAGGCCTGGATGCTTCCGTCGGCGCGCAGCGTGGCGACCACGCAAAGGCCGTGGTCGAGCGGGATGAGGTCGGCGAAAGCCGAGTGGTCGGGGTCGGGCACCATGGGGATCCTCACTGGGGCGGCGTCGCATGCCGGCTGCTGGGACAATAGGCCCGTGGGCATGAGCCAAGCCGAGAGCGAGAGTCAGAGCCAGGGCAGGATTCGCCCGATCGTCACCGTCGGGGCTGACGTCCTGTCCCGGCCGTGCCGGCCGGTCACCGAGTTCGACGCGGACCTGCGGCAGCTGGTCGACGACATGTTCGCGACGATGTACGACGCGCCCGGCGTGGGCCTCGCCGCCAACCAGGTCGGTGTGGACCTCGCCGTGTTCGTCATCGACTGCGAGGACGACGGCGCCGGGCGGCTGGTCGGGCACGTCGTCAACCCCGTGCTCGAGGTGCCTCAGCAGGACCGGGAACTGGAGATCGACGAAGAAGGCTGCCTCTCGGTTCCCGGGCCGTCCACTGACGTGCCGCGAGCCTCCAGCGTTACGGTGACGGGCGTAGACGTGAACGGCGCCCCGGTCCGGCTCGAAGGGCGCGGCCGGGCTGCTCGATGCCTCCAGCACGAGACCGACCACCTCAACGGCTATCTCTACCTCGACCGGCTTCCCCGGAAGCTTCGCCGCCGGGTTCTGGCGGAGTACGAAGCCGGCGGGGACGCCTTCGTGGAGTGAGTGCTCCGTGGCGGACGTGACCCGTCCAATCGGCGTCGGAGTGTGAAGCAAGCGCCACATTCTGCCGACACTCAGGTCGTGCGGGTGGTTACGGGTGAGCGCGAGACGTCTGGCGTCACGACGCAGCTGATCCTCACCTATGTCCGGGAACGGGGCGGGGAAGCGGCGCTGCAGGATCTGCTGGTTCGCGCCGAAGTCCCCGAGACGCGCGACGAACTGCTCGACGAGACGCGCTGGACGAGCTACACGACCCGGATCCGGCTGTTCGAGGCCGCCGTCGCCGTCCTCGACGATCCGCGCTGCCCATACGAAATGGGTGCGGTGGCACTGCGGCTGGGGTTGCACCACTCCCTGGTGCTCGTCCTGCGCGCCCTCGGGTCACCGCGCCAGGTGTACCGGCAGCTGCCTCGCTCGGTCCCGAAGTTCTCGACCACGTCGACGATGGAGCTCGTCGAGTGCGGGGGCAGTTCCGCGGTGTTCCGTTACCGACTGCACGACGGCTACCGGCACTCCCGGCTGGATTGCCTGTACGCCCAGGGGCTGATGTGCGTGATCCCGGAAATCTTCGGTCTGCCATCTGCGGAGATGGTCCACGAGGAATGCGAGTCCGACGGGGCTGACGCCTGCATCTACCGGCTGCGCTGGACGCACCGGTCCCGGCTGCCGTTCCGGCGGCGGCGCGTCGTTGCGGACGGTCCGGAGCTGCTGGCGCTGCGCGGGCTGCTGCGGACGTTGCAGTCGACCACGGCCGAGCTCGTGGGCGGACACGACCTCGACACCGTGCTGCGTCGCATCACCGAGCGGGCCGCCTCTGCCGTGGTGGCTCCGGCCCATCTGCTCGCCGTGCTCGACCCGGAGACCGGCACCCCGCAGATCCACAGCATCGGCATCGCGGATGAGGATCTGCCGACCCTGGCCGGACGTCTGCTGGCGGGGGAGGATCTCGGTCCGCACGTCGTCGCCGTTGAGGTCCGCTCTGCCCGGCGACTCCATGGGCAGCTGGCCGCGATCTACCCGTCGAATCAGCAGGGGCCGGAGAACGAGCGCCCGATGCTGACCGCATACGCCGGCCATGCGGCCGCGGCGCTGGATCTGGTCCTCGCGCTGGAGAGCAGCCGCCGTGGCGAAAGTCGTTCCGCGTCGCTGTTGGAGCTGGCTCACCGGCTCCGGGCGGCGAGCGACGCCCAGACGGTGGCCGAGGTCGTCGTGGCGATGCTGCCGCAGGTCGTCGGCTGCGACAGCTCGTCGGTCCGGGCGTGGAATCCGTCGGCGGGTCATCTGGAGACCCTGGCGTCCAGCGGTCTCGACGAGCGCGAGCGCGCGCTCGTGCAGACGACGTTCATTCGGGCCGACGAGACCCCGGAGCTGGTCGACGTCCTCACCCGACACGAGACCGGCATCATCACCGTCGATGACGCGACCCCCTCGCTGCGCGCCTGGCTGATCGAGCTCGATCTCGACGGCTTCGCCGTCGCCCCGCTGCTTGCCGACCAGACGATGCTCGGGGTCGCCACCGCCGCCTGGCGCACGGGGCAGATGCCTACGAACACCGAGGAGGCTCTCGTCCGCCTTCGGGGGGTCGGTGAGTACGCCGCCACTGCGCTGCAGAACGCGCGACTGTGGGACACCGTGCGCCACCAGTCGCTGCACGACGCGCTGACCGGGCTACCGAACCGTGTGCTGCTCACCCGAACGTTGGAGCGAGCGCTCGCCGACGCCACCGGCGACGGTGGTGTTGCGGTGCTGTACTGCGACCTGGACCAGTTCAAGCACGTCAACGACTCGTCCGGGCATCCGGCCGGTGACGAGCTGCTCCGTCAGGTGGCGGCACGACTGCTCGGCGTCCTGAGACCCGGAGACATGGTCGGTCGCCTCAGCGGAGACGAGTTCGCACTCGTGCTCCCCGGGGTCCCGGACCCGCTCGTCGCCACCGGTGTGGCCGAGCGGGTGCTGAGATGCTTCGCGGAGCCGTTCCGCATCGAGGGTCAGCGGATGCGTGTCACGACGAGCGTGGGTGTCGCCGTCCACGTCGGGAGCGGTGGGCGCGTCGACCAGCTGTTGCGCGACGCCGACGCCGGGATGTACGCGGCCAAGCAGCGTGGGCGCAATCAGTTCGGCTTCCTGCCGTGCCGGGACGACGACGCGGGCTCGGTGGACACGGCTGCCTTCCGTGCCCGCACCGATGCATCGGAGCTCGAGCAGGAGCTGCGCCGTGCCCTGAGCCGGAACGAGCTGCGGTTGTTCTTCCAGCCGGTGGTCGAGATCAATGACGGCGCGGGCGAGACGACCGGCCCGGAGATGCGCCTGGCTGGTGCCGAAGCGCTGCTGCGTTGGGAACACCCGCGGCTGGGGACGCTTGCGCCGGAGGCATTCCTCACCCTTGCCGAAGAGGTCGGGCTGATCAGCGACTTCGATCTCTGGGCGGTCGCCGAGGCCTGTTACGCGGTGGCCGGGTGGCCGTCCGACGAAAAGCTGCCCCATGTTGCGGTGAACCTCTCCAGCGCGGCTCTGCTCGATCCGCGGCTGTACGACGTCGTGCGGTCCGCGCTGAGTGATGCCGACATCGCGCCGGAACAGCTCCACCTCGAAGTGGTCGAGAGCCGGGCCCTGCTCGACGTCCCGGTCGTCGTCGAGCGGCTCAACGAACTGCGGCGACTCGGCGTCAGCATCAGCCTCGACGACTTTGGCACCGGCTACTCGACCCTGGCCTGGCTGCAACGGCTGCCGGTCGATCGGATCAAGGTGGACCGGACGTTCACCGCAGAGCTGGGTCGCAGCGCGTCGGCGCAGGCGCTCGTACGGGGAATCTTCGCGCTGGCTGCGGAACTCGGCGTCGGGGTCGTGGCCGAAGGCGTCGAGACCACGGAGCAGCTCACCGAGCTGCGGCGGGCGGGCTGCCGCCTTTTCCAGGGCTATCTGCTCGGCCGCCCGGAACCCCGGATGCCGGCTCTGGCGCCGCCCCCGCTCGCCGGGCACCCGTCCTTGCACTGATTGCTTTGCAATGTAAAAGGCGAGGTCTTGGCGGTGAACCCCCCAGCCGGTCCACCGTCCAAGACCTCGCTGCCCAGTACAACGAAGGTGTCCAACGGCGGTTACGGCGACCGGGCGCGCTCTGCGAAAAAGCTGGTGGCTGCTGACCGAGTGGCAGGGGGGTGGCGCGCCCGGTCAGCAGCCGATGGCCATCTACCCGGTCCCGGTCACCGTGACTCGTACCGAGGGTGTCCCCTTTCGGTGCGCAACGGCTTATCTCGGCCGCCCTTCATCCGGTCGGAGGATGCCGCTCGTAGGCGTTCCAGCGAGCCTGTCAGCTTCGGCGCTTCAGCAGCGCCACGCCTCGGCCTAAGGGAAGCGATGACAGAGACCAGGACGCAGGAAACGACCCCCACCGGCCAGCGTGCTCTGCATCCCCCGGGACGGCTCGAGGCGTTCGGGGACGGGGTGTTCGCCATCGCGATCACCCTGTTGGTCCTGGAGATCGCGACGCCGGTGCTGAAGGAGGGCAGCCTGCTGCGCGGTCTCGCGCACGAGTGGCCCTCGTTCCTCGCCTACGGCATC
>DATITC010000160.1:0-7098 GCA_035468175.1 Frankiaceae bacterium
ACGTGACGTTCCTGGTGATCACCGGGCCGTTGCTGGCCCGCTACATCGAGCCGGCGGCCCGCAGCTACGTGCGGCGACGGAATGCCAAGGCGGACGCGGCAGACGCGCTGGCGGCCGGCAAAGCCGCCTGATCGACCCGTCGGAGTCCGTCCGAGCGCGTCCGAGCGGAGCGATGCGACGTCGCCGTCGGACATTTCCTGCGGAACGGACGCCGTCGACGTGCCGGATTGGTCTGCACCGGGTAGGAGCAGCGTGCAGTCGCGACCGGGTCAGGACGGCTCGGAGCGGACGGACCATCGAGGACGGAACGGTCACCACGACAGGCGGCGAGCCGACCTGCACTGAGACGCTGGGGCGAGCTGGTTGCCGCCAGCCCGTGGTTTGTCCGCGGGTCCGAGTGTCCCGTATGCTCACGATGCTCCCGACGGTAGACGCTGGGGGATCATCGGCGTCACCTGTCACCGTGCAGGGCCGTAGCCCCCATCGTCTAGTGGTCCAGGACGCCGCCCTTTCAAGGCGGTAACACGGGTTCGAACCCCGTTGGGGGTACCCCGGCTGCGGTCGGACAACTGAAAAGCAAGGTCTCGTGGTGAAGTCTGGAGTTCACGCCGCCCTGTCAAGGCGGAGGTCGCGGGTTCGAATCCCGTCGAGACCGCACCATCCCCACTGCATCAACGCTGCTGCGACCACACGGCCGCCGGCTAGTGCGACGGCGCCGCCACATCGTCCCGCAGGGGCAACCGCACCGTGAACGTCGCGCCGGCACCCACTGACGTCTGCACCCTGACGGTTCCGCCGTGCGCGGCGACCAGCGCCGCCACGATCGACAGGCCCAGTCCCGAGCCGCCGCCGGCGGAGGGGCCCACGTCGCGTCCCGCACGGGTACGGGACGGGTCCGCCCGATAGAAGCGTTCGAACACGCGCTGCGCGTCCTCCGGAGCGAGACCGGGACCGGAGTCGATGACTTCGAGCAGCGCGTCCGAGCCCTCGACGGCGACCCGCACCGCGACCGGCGACCCCGCGGGCGTGTATCGGAGCGCGTTGGAGACCAGGTTTCCGAGTACCTGTCGCAGCCGCGCCTCGTCGCCGGTGACGACCGGTGGTGCATCCTCGAGCCCGCTCGTGATCAGCCGCACAGGTCGACCGGGAGCCAGGGTGCCCGCGTCCGCGACCGCGTCGGCGGCCAGGATCAGCAGGTCCACCGGCTTCTGCTCCAACGGACGCTGCTGGTCCAACCGTGCGAGCAGGAGAAGGTCGTCGACGAGTAGCCCCATCCGCTGCGCCTCACCCTCGATCCGCCCGAGGATCCGAGCCACCGCCTCGGGGTCGTTCACCGCGCCCTGCCGGTGCAGCTCGGCGAAGCCCCGGATCGACGTGAGCGGTGTCCGCAGCTCGTGACTGGCGTCCGCGACGAAGCGCCGCATCCGGTCCTCCGAGGCCCGGGCGCTGCTCTCCGACGCCTCCCGGTCCCGGAACGCCCGCTCGATCTGGCTCAACATGGCGTTGAGGGCAAGGCCGAGCCGGCCGACCTCGGTGCGGCTGTCGAGCACGGGCACGCGTTGGGACAGATCACCGGCGGCGATCGCTCCCGCCGTCTGCTCGACCGCGACCAGCCGCCGAAGGCTCGTGCGGACGAGCGTGTAGGCGACACCGGCAAGCAGCAGCAGCACGAGGAGGCTGACGATGGCCTCGACGCCGATGAGCTGATTGGTGGTCGTACGCACGTCGCGGAGGTTCAGGGCGACCGCGATCGACCCAGGCTGGCCGTTGACGAGAACGGGTTGGACGAGGACTCGCCAGTCGTTGCGGTCGCTGACGGCGGATGCGGTGAAAGGTTCACCCTGCCGCGCCTGGGCGACGGTGTAGGTGATCGTCGGGAGCCGCGGAGCCGACTGCGTCTGCCCGTAGGGAACCCGCAGCATCGGCGTCGACACCGCGTTTCCGTCGGCGTCGAAGATGCCGGCGTAGAAGGCGGCACCCGTTTGGGGGAGGGACGGCGCGGGCCCGAAGCCCCGCGCGTTGCCGTTCTGCTGGTTGATGACGCCCACCACTGACGACTGGAGCTGTTCGTCCACCCGATTCAGCAGCTGCCCGCGCAGCACCGCGATGGCCGCCGCCCCGGTGATCGCCAGCGCCAGCAGGACCAGCGCCAGAACCACGACCATGAGCTGGATCCGCAGCGGCTGACGTCGCCAAAAACGGCGAGGGGCGCTGACGCCGCCCGTCACGGGGTCCGGCAGTGGAGCCGGCAGCGGACCCGGAGCACCCGTGGGACGCGGCGGCGGTCCTCCGTACTCGGAACCCACGCCGGCGGGAGCCGGGGGTGGCCCGGCCGACGGCTGGCCGTCCGGCCGCGACGAACCCGGCCAGAACAGGCTCATCGTCAGTCCCGCGGCAGACGCATCACGTAGCCCACGCCGCGCAGCGTGTGGATCAGGCGGGTCTCGCCGGTATCGACCTTCTTGCGCAAGTAGGAGACGTAGGACTCGACCACGCCGGCTTCGCCACCGAAGTCGTAGTGCCACACGTGGTCCAGGATCTGCGCCTTCGACAGCACCCGCCCCGAGTTCTGCATCAGGTAGCGCAGCAGCTTGAACTCGGTCGGCGAGAGGGGGACGATCTCCCCGGCCTTCCAGACCTCGTGGCTGTCGTCGTCGAGTTCGATGTCGGCGAAGGTCAGCTTGCCGCTCACCGTCCCCGGCTCCGCGTTGCCGCCGGTGCGGCGCAGGACGGCCCGGATCCGCGCCAGCACCTCCTCCAGGCTGAACGGCTTGGTGACGTAGTCGTCGCCGCCGAGCGTCAGCCCGGTGATCTTGTCCTCGGTCGCGTCCCGCGCGGTGAGGAAGACGATCGGGACCCGGAGCCCTTCGCCGCGGAGTCGACGGACGACGGAGAAGCCGTCCATGTCCGGCATCATCACGTCCAGGACGATCAGTTCCGGTCGGAAGCGTCGTGCCTCGGTCACCGCCGCCAGCCCGCTGGTCGCCGTGGCCACCTCGAAGCCCGCATAGCGGAGGCTCACCGACAGCAGTTCGACGATGTTCGGCTCGTCGTCGACCACGAGCAGCTTGGCCTCGGGCTTCGCGGGCACCGAGCCGGCGGAGGACCGGCCGATGTCGGGACGGGAATCGGGCTGCGTCATCGCCGAGAGCCCCTCTCGCTGCTGGTTCGGAAGCTGCTGATTCGGAAGCCGGTGAGTCGGAAGCAGCCCATCAGCTCGAGCTGCCGAGCGTCACCTGCGCGGTACGACGTGCGCCGTTGCGCGTGTAGGTCAGGGTGATCGTGTCACCAGGCTTGTGCGAACGCACGGCCGCGATGAGCGCGTCGGCGTCGGCGACCGGAGCGGAATCGGCCTGCACCACCACGTCACCGGTCTGCAGGCCGGCCTTCGCAGCACCGCTGCTGCCCGTGACCTCACCGACCTGAGCGCCTCCCGACGTCGCGTCGCTGACCGAGATGCCGAGCTGCGCGTGCGAGGGGGCCTGCCCGTTGATCAGTTGGTCGGCGACCGTCTTGGCCTGGTCGATCGGGATCGCGAAGCCGACCCCGATGTTGCCGCTCTGGGTGCTGGCGCCACCGGACGAACCGAGCGACGCGATGGCGGTGTTGAGTCCGACGACGCGACCGGTGTCGTCGACGAGCGGTCCGCCCGAGTTCCCAGGGTTGATGGCCGCGTCCGTCTGGATCGCGTCGGTGACGACGGTCGGCGTCGCAGGGGACGAGGAGGAGTTGCCCTGGCCGAACGGGGAGGTCCCCGAACCACCGCCACCCTGGCTCTCGCTCCCGAGGTCGACCGTGCGGTGCAGGGCCGACACGATGCCCGAGCTGACCGAGCCCTCCAGCCCGAGCGGGCTGCCGAGCGCCAGCACGGTGTCCCCGACGTGCAAGCCGTTCGACGACCCGAGCGTGGCCGGTGTGAGACCGCTGACGCCCTCGGCCTTGATCACCGCGAGGTCGGTGGACGGGTCCCGACCGAGGGTCCGCGCCGAGGCCGTCTTACCGTCGGCGAACCGGACCTTGATCGAGCCGCCGTTTCCCGCGACGGCGGCCACGTGATTGTTCGTGAGGATGGTGCCGTCGGAGCGGAGGATCACGCCGGAGCCTTCGCCGGACTCACCCGAGCCGGTGACCTGGATCGAGACGACGCTCGGCTGCACCGCCGCGGCGACCTTCGCCAGCGGCTGCGTCGCGGTGGTCCCGCCGCCGGTGAGCGGGCTCGATGCCGCGGACGTCACCGTCGTGCTGCCGCCGTTCAGCGCCGCGCCGGTGACCCCGCCGCCGACCGCGACGGCGACGAGGACGAGGCCGGCGAGGAACCGGTTGCGCCACGTCGACGAGCGACGGGAGGGCGGAAGGGGAGCTTGCGGCAGAGGCGAGGTGTAGTCCGGCTGCCACCCGGGCGGCCCCTGGGGTGGACCTCCGTACGGGCCGCCGCCGTAGGGAGCGCCGCCGTGAGGCGCACCGCCGGAGGGACCGCCGTAGGGAGCGCCGCCGTAGGGCGCACCTCCGTACGGCGCGCCGCCGGGGGAAGCAGCAGGCGGCGGAGGCGGCGGAGGTGAGCTGGGTTGCTGGGAGGAGGGCATCCACCAGTCGTTCGTCTGCTCCGACGGAGCGCCGGGACGGGACGTCTGCATGTCGCTCATGGTTACCAGGGTCGGCCGCCAACCTGGGAGAAACCTGGGAGCGGCCTTACAGAACTCTGTACGCCGGGCGGGCCTCCGATGCGCCGGTTCACGCCTGGCGGCCAAGCAGAGCCAGCAAGCGCTCCTGCGCAGATGCTCCCTCGGCGACCGGCAGCGGCGGTGCGAACAGGCCGGACGCGCTCAGCATCGCGAGATTCGGCTCCACCACTGCGAGGGCGAAGTCGACGAGGTCCGGGTCCAGCCGCTCATCCGCACCGATCCCGCGCGCCAGGTCCCACGTGTGCACGGCGACGTCGAGCGTCATCTCGGTCAGGTACCGCCCCGCCGGCACGGCGCCGTAAGAGGCGTGCACCGTGACCTCCAGCGCGTCGGGTGCTCCGGCGGCGGAGCGAGCCCGCGCTGCCGCCGACCGCCAGGCCGCCGCCGCGTCGTCGCCGAGGACGTCCCCGTCGAAGCGGTCGCCGACCTCCTCCATCGTCTCCCCGGCCAGCATCGAGGGAGCCCAGAGCTGCTCGGCGACGACGTGACCGACGAGCGTGCGGACGTCCCAGTCGGTGCACGGGGTGGGCGCCGACCACTGCTCGGCGGACACCGTCGTCACGCGGCGCTCGAACTCGTCGAGCGCTCGCCCGAAGAGCGCCGGCAGATCGACGGTCGCCACCGAGGGTCCGAACTGAGTGCTCATCTGCTGCTCCTTCCAAGGCTCCGAACCGGCGGATCCGGTGAGGCGGGAGCCCCGCGGAGCCACTGCTCGGCGAGTATGCGGGTAAGGCCGGGTGCAGCAAGCCCCCGAAGTCGGATAGCCCGAAGGTCGACAAGCCTCAGGTCGAGAGGACGTTCCATGCAGGAAGTACGCGGGGTCATCGCCCGGACAAAGGGTGCACCCGTCGAGCTGACGACGATCCGGGTGCCGGACCCCGGGCCGGGAGAGGCGCTCGTTCAGGTCCAGGCCTGCGGGGTGTGCCACACCGACCTGCACTACCGCGAGGGCGGGATCAACGACGAGTTCCCGTTCCTGCTCGGCCACGAAGCGGCCGGCATCGTCGAGTCCGTCGGAGCCGGCGTGACCGAGGTGGCCCCGGGGGACTTCGTCGTCCTGAACTGGCGCGCAGTCTGCGGGGAGTGCCGGGCCTGTCGCCGCGGGCGGCCCCAGTACTGCTTCAACACGTACAACGCCGAACAGCCGATGACGCTGACCGACGGCACCCCGCTCTCCCCGGCGCTCGGCATCGGCGCCTTCGCGGATAAGACGCTCGTGGCCGCAGGGCAGTGCACCAAGGTCGACCCGGGGGCCGAGCCGCAGGTCGCTGGGCTGCTCGGCTGCGGCGTGATGGCGGGCATCGGTGCGGCGATCAACACCGGCAACGTCGGCCGCGGCGACAGTGTGGCTGTGATCGGCTGCGGCGGCGTGGGAGCGGCGTCGATCGCCGGGTCCCGGCTGGCCGGCGCGAAGACGATCATCGCGATCGATGTCGACGACCGGAAGCTGGAGACCGCTCGGCGACTCGGCGCGACGGCCACGGTGAACGCCGGCGAGCACGACCCGATCGCCGCGGTACAGGAACTGACCGATACCTTCGGCGCCGACGTCGTCATCGATGCGGTCGGACGCCCCGAGACGTGGCGACAGGCGTTCTACGCCCGCGACCTCGCCGGCACCGTCGTCCTGGTCGGCGTGCCGACACCGGACATGCGCATCGAGATGCCGCTGCTCGATCTCTTCAGCCGCGGCGGCGCTCTGAAGTCCTCTTGGTACGGCGATTGCCTGCCGACCCGCGACTTCCCGATGCTGATCGATCTCTACCTGCAGGGACGGCTTCCGCTCGACGCATTCGTGAGCGAGACCATCGGCCTGGACCAGGTCGAGGACGCCTTCGGTCGGATGACCTCGGGCGACGTGCTGCGCTCGGTCGTGCTGCTGTGATCGAGACCTTCGCCTTCGCGGACCTGCTCGGCATGAGCCTCGGCGAGGACGCCGATTCGCCGGACGGACGGGATTCCATCGTGCGGCTCGAGGCCGGCGAGCAGCACCTCAACATCGCTGGCACCGTGCACGGCGGGGTGATCGCCAGCATGATCGACACGGCGATGGGCCGGGCCGTCCGGTCGGTGACGGAGGAGACCACGGCCACGAGCCAGCTCACCGTGACCTTCCTCGACCCCGCGAAACCTGGTTCCCTGGTCGCGACGGCCCGGGTCACCAAACGGGGAAGCATGCTGACCATCGTCGAGGCCGAGGTCGAGCAGGACGACAAGCCGATCGCGCACGCGCTCGCGACCTTCGCGCTGCTCAAGAAGCGATAGTCGCGATCCAGAAGCCACTGATCGCTCTGGCCCGAAGCTGACGGGGTAGGGACCTGGTGTGCGGATCCTTGCGGTGTCGGACGAGGTGGACCCCCGCCTGGAGACGCCGCTCGCGACTCGGCTCCGACCCGACGTCCTGCTCGCCGCGGGC
>DATITC010000161.1:0-9752 GCA_035468175.1 Frankiaceae bacterium
TCGGCCTGTCCGAGCTACCCGGCGATCTCGACGGAGCGCCGATCCCGGCCTCGGTCGCCCGGGAACTCGCCGCCGACGGACGATGGCGCCGCTGGATCGTCGAAGCCTCCACCGGCCGGCTGCTCAACGTCGGGTCCGCGACCTACCGGCCCGGCGCCGAACTCGACCGGTTCATCCGCGGCCGGGACCGGACCTGCCGGTTCCCGTCGTGCACCCAACCCGCCCTCCGCTGCGACCTCGACCACACCGTCGCGTTCCACACCGAAGACGGCACCACCACCTGCGACAACCTCGTCGCGCTCTGCCGGACCCACCACCGCCTCAAACACGAAACCGCCTGGACCTACCACCTCGAACCCACCGGCGACGTCCCCTGGACCGCCCCCACCGGACGGACCTACCTCGACCCCGTCGAAGACCACTACGACGACCCCATCCTCAGCCAACACCTCGCCAAAGCCCACGCCCGCGAACGCGCCCGAACCCAACGCCACCAGCCCAAACCAGCCCACCGACCCGGCCCCCGCACCGACCCCTGGAACCCACCACCCAACGCCGACGACACCGAAGCACCGTTCTGATGGGAGGCGCACTGATGGCGCGCGTACCGCACGCCCGTCTCCTGCATCTCTGGCAGGCTTGCGTTCGTGCAGCGCTGGCGCGGTCTCGACAGCACACCCTCGAATTGGGGGCGGTGCGTGGTGACGATTGGTGTCTTCGACGGTGTGCACCGCGGCCATCAGCAGATCATCGGCCGAGCGGTCGAGCGCGCCCGCGCGGGCGGGCATTCCTCGGTGCTGCTGACCTTCGACCCGCATCCGAGCGAGGTCGTGCGACCGGGCAGCCATCCGCCGATCCTCACCACCCAGCGGACGAAGGCGGCCCTGGTGGAGCAGCTCGGGGTCGACGTGTTCTGCGTCGTGCCGTTCACGCCGGACTTCATGCGGCTGCCGCCGGACGAGTTTGTGCACGAGGTGCTGGTCTCATCGCTGCACGCGTCCGGAGTGGTCGTGGGGGCGAACTTCCGCTACGGCCGGAAGGCAGCCGGCGACGTAGAGGCCCTGACCCGGGCCGGGCGCAGCTTCGGCTTCACCGTCGAGGGGGTGCCGCTGCTCGAGGAAGAGGATGGCACCAGCATCTCGTCCACCTACATCCGGAGCTGCATCGCCGGTGGCGACGTGGTGGCGGCGGCGAAGGCCTTGGGTCGCCCCCATCGGATCGAGGGGGTGGTGGTGCGAGGGGACGCCCGCGGTGCCAGCATCGGCTACCCGACGGCGAACCTCGCGACCGTGGCCTACGCGGCGGTTCCGGCGGACGGCGTGTACGCCGGGCGGATGCAACGGGGCGATCAGGCGTTGCCCATGGCCATCTCGATCGGGACCAATCCCACCTTCGAGGGGCAGGAGCGGCGGATCGAGGGGTATGTGCTCGACTTCGACGGGGACCTGTACGGCGAGCACGTGACCTTCGAGTTCGTGGAACGCCTTCGGTCGACGGAGCGCTACGACACCGTCGAAGCGCTGGTCGAGCAGATGGGCCGCGATGTCGAGGAGACCCGTCGCCTCAGCGCCTGATGCTCGGGCAAGGCGTCGGCGCCAACCCTTCGGCAGCCGGTGCCCTGGACGCAGCGGTCTCGGGTAGTGCCGGGTGAACAGCAGGGCCACCACGGGCAGGCTCGGGAGCAACGCCAGCGTCGCTCGATCGGCGTCACTCGCTGGGCCTGTGCGGAGCCTTCAGTCGATGCGGACGGGTGTCGACTAAGGAGTCAGTTCGGCCAACACGAGGAGCTAATACGTGGGTATCAGCAAAGTGCTCGTCGTCGACGACGACCCGGGGGTCCGCCGGCTCGTCTGCGACGTCCTGCAGGCCTACGGATACTCGACCGTCGACGCGGCGGACGGATTCAGCGCGTTGCGCATGCTGCAGTCCGAGCACCCGGACTGCGTCGTGCTCGACGTGATGATGCCCGGACTGGACGGCCATGCCGTGCTCACCCGGATCCGGGAGAGCGATGGCGGGCGGGACCTTCCCGTGGTCATGCTCACGGCTGCCGCGGACGACGCGCAGGCGTGGCAGGCGTGGAGCGAGGGTGTCGACTACTTCCTCGCCAAGCCGTTCGACCCCGACGAGCTGCTGCACTTCCTCGATTACCTGTCTGCCGCCTGAGCGAGTTCGTCCCGCCGGTTGGAATTAGCCCGAACGGACCTGCTCCACCCGCCCTCGGGAGGCCGAGCTTCCTGGTGTGGCTTTCACCTCGGGTCGGCGACTACTGGCACTGTCGCTGCTGCTGCCGTTGACGGCGTGTGCTGCGGCGACGGGGACGGGAACGGGCCCGGCACCGGGCGCAGTAACGGCAACCGGGGCGGTAACGGGAACGGGTGCGGCGACCACCAGAGTGGCCCGGTCGCAGGCTGTGGCGGACTCAGTAGCCGTCCGAGCCGCCGCGGCAGGTCCGGTGGTTGCGGCGCAGCGCCCCGCTGCTGCCGATGCCTGGAAGGCACGACCGGCAGCGTCTCCGCCGACCCGCGCACGATCGTGGCGCGGGCACCTGTCCGTGGACCGGTGCGGATCGTGACGGTGCGCAACGTCGGCGGCCGGCCGGTCGTCACCACGACCACCGCGGCCGATTGGAGGGCCGCGACCCGGCTCGTCGCCTCCGCGCAGCACGCTGCCGGAGTGGTCGCGGTCGATGTCGACACCAAGGTCCACATCCTCGACACCCGGGCCACCGACCCGAAACGCACCGACCAGTGGGCCCTCGACCGGCTGAAGGCGGAGCAGGCCTGGTCGACCAGCAAGGGCGCCGGCGTAACCGTGGCGGTCGTCGACACCGGGGTCGCCCGGGTGCCCGACCTCGCCGGGCAACTCCTACCGGGTACCGACTTCGTCGACGCGCACGGTGACGGGACGGCCGACGGGCATGGTCACGGCACCCACGTCGCGGGGGTCATCGCCGCGCTCGCCGACAATGGCGTCGCCGGCAGCGGCTTCGCCCCCCAGGCCAAGGTTCTCCCGGTGCGCGTGCTGGACGACTCCGGCAGCGGCTACGACTCCTCCGTCACGGCCGGGCTGATCTACGCCGTCGACCACGGCGCCACGGTGGTCAACATGTCTCTCGGAACCCCCGGAGCGGACTCGGCGATGGCCGCCGCGGTCAGCTACGCCCAGGGGCACGACGTCGTCGTGGTCGCCGCCGCCGGGAACACCCGCGCCACCGGCAACTCGGCCAGCTACCCGGCCGCTTTCCCCGGCGTGCTCGCGGTGGGCGCCAGCGACGCGGCCGACAACATCGCCGCGTTCTCCACCACCGGCAGCTACGTCTCCATCGCCGCACCGGGGGTGCAAGTGCTGTCCACCTGGAAGGACGGGAGCACCCTCAACCTCAGCGGCACGTCGATGGCAGCGCCGTACGCGGCCGCCACCGCGGCGCTGGTGCGCTCCGCGGGGCCCGCACTGCTGGCGAACGGCGTGCTGCAATCGCTGACCGGCACCGCGACCGACATCGCGCCCGCGGGCCGCGACGATGCGTCCGGCGCGGGCGTGGTCGACCCGGCTGCAGCGCTCCGGAAGGCGACCGGGCAGCCCGCGGCGTCCGAGCCGGGCACCGCGAAGGAGCCGGTTCCAGTGCCGGCCCCAGTGCCGGTCCCAGTGCCGGTCCCGGGTCCGGCCCCCACGCCGGCGTCCGCCGTGACCCGGTGGATCCCGGGCAGCACCTCAGCCGACGTGACCTATGGGACGTCGGTGACCGTGCGGGCCCAGCTGGTGGCCGGCGCCGCAGGCACTCCGATCACTGGCCAGGCCGTCAGCTGGTGCTCTCGCCGCCCGACGGGTGGCTCGGAGGTCTGCCGCACCGCGACGACCGACCCCACCGGAACCGCGACGCTCAGCCTCACCCCGACCGCTTCCACTGTGCTGGTCGCGCGCTTCGGCGGCTCATCCTCGCGGGCGGCGGCGGATTCCGCGGCACTGCGCTACACCGTCCACACCAAGGTCACTGTGACCTCGACGCCTGGTGCCCTGACCGTCACCGCCTCCCCAGGCGGCGGGTTGGCAGTATCGGTCGACACCTGGACCGGTCAGGTCTGGCGGCCGCTGGTCACCCGCGTGGCCGATGCCCGCGGTGTCCTCACGGTCGTCCGGCTGGTGCCTGGCAGTACGGTCCGGGTACGTACGCCGGAGCACGCAGGCCTCGCCGCGACGGTCACCGCCGGCCTTCGGATCCGCTGACGATCCCGTCTGGCGGGTGGGGTAGGCGGATGGACGACCGGTGGTAGCCTGGGTCACGCCGGGGAGCGTCCCCGGGTTCCAGCCTGCCCGTGGTCGAGCTTCGAGTTCCGTACCGGCAGGCTCAGAAATCGACTTCCCAGAGGAGATCGCAGGGTGCCGCTCGCCGCCGACGTCAAGCAGCAGATCATGGCGGATTACGCCACGGTCGAGAGCGACACGGGCTCGCCCGAGGTGCAGGTCGCGATGCTGACGCAGCGCATCAAGGACCTGACCGAGCACCTCAAGTTCCACAAGCACGATCACCACAGTCGGCGCGGCCTGCTTCTGCTGGTCGGCCGGCGTCGGCGACTGCTGGACTATCTGCGCAAGACCGACATCAACCGTTACCGGTCGTTGATCGAGCGCCTCGGCCTGCGTCGCTGAGACAACGCGGGAGCGGACCACCGGGTTCGCTCCCTTCTTCATAAGCCCTGCCGGGCCGCGCGTCCCCGCGCCGTCGGTCCTCGGTGGTGGCCCCCGGGTTCGCCGGCCCCGAATGCAGGGACCGGCCGCAGGACTGCAGCTCCCCGGGTGCTTCGACTGAGCACCGGCACCGCCTCCTCGCCGGCCCGGCCACGAGGAGGAGTTCCATGACAGAGGTTGCAGACCTCAGCACGAATCCGGATGGTCCGGAGATGGACGGCGCGACCACAGCGTCCGCCGTCATCGAGAACGGTTCCGCTCCCACCCGCACGCTCCGGTTCGAAACCGGGCGGCTCGCCCGGCAGGCCGGCGGCAGCGCCGTCGTCTACCTGGACGACGACACCATGGTGCTGTCGGCCACCTCGGCCAGCAAGCATCCGAAGGACCAGCTCGACTTCTTTCCGCTTACGGTCGACGTCGAGGAGCGGATGTACGCCGCCGGGCGCATCCCCGGGTCGTTCTTCCGCCGGGAAGGTCGTCCCAGCGAGGACGCCATCCTCACCTGTCGCCTCACCGACCGGCCGTTGCGCCCCAGCTTCGTCAAGGGCCTGCGCAACGAGATCCAGGTCGTTGCGACGATCATGGCGCTCGACCCCGACCACCTCTACGACGTGGTCGCCATCAACGCCGCCAGCGCCAGCACGATGTTGGCCGGCCTGCCGTTCTCCGGCCCGATCGGCGCGACACGCGTCGGCCTGGTCGACGGCAACTGGATCGCGTTCCCGACCAACACCGAGCTCGAGCGCGCGACCTTCGACATGGTCGTCGCAGGCCGGGTGCTCGAGGACGGTGACGTCGCGATCATGATGGTCGAGGCCGAGGCCACCGATCACACGATCGAGCTGATCGCCGCCGGTGGCACCACGCCGACCGAAGAGGTCGTCGCGCAGGGCCTCGAGGCCGCCAAGCCGGTCATCGCCACCCTCTGCGCCGCCCAGAAGAAGCTCGCCGCCAACGCGGCGAAGCCGACCCGCGAGTTCCCGCTCTCGATCGACTACCAGGACGACGTCTTCGAAGCGGTCAGCGCGGCCGTGGGCGACGAGCTCGCCACCGCCCTCACGATCGCTGACAAGCCGGAGCGCGAGTCCGAGACCGACCGGGTCAAGGCGCTCGCCTCCGAGCGCGTCGCGGGCCAGTTCGAGGGCCGCGACAAGGAGATCAGCGCCGCCTTCCGGGCGCTGAACAAGAAGCTCGTGCGACAGCGGATCATCCGCGACAAGGTGCGCATCGACGGACGCGGCCTGGCCGACATCCGGTCGCTGTCCGCCGAGGTCGAGGTCATCCCGCGGGTGCACGGGTCGGCGTTGTTCGAGCGCGGCGAAACCCAGATTCTGGGTGTCACCACGCTGGCCATGCTCCGGATGGAGCAGATGGTCGACACGCTCAACCCCGAGACACGCAAGCGCTACATGCACAACTACAACTTCCCGCCCTACAGCACCGGTGAGACCGGTCGTGTCGGGTCGCCGAAGCGCCGCGAAATCGGCCATGGCGCCCTCGCCGAGCGGGCACTGCGCCCGGTGTTGCCGAGCCGCGAAGAGTTCCCGTACGCGATCCGTCAGGTCAGCGAGGCGTTGTCCTCCAACGGCTCGACCTCGATGGGTTCGGTCTGCGCGAGCACGATGAGCCTGCTCAACGCCGGCGCACCGCTGAAGGCCCCGGTCGCGGGTATCGCGATGGGCCTGATCAAGGAGGGCGACGAGTACGTCACCCTCACCGACATCCTCGGCGCCGAGGACGCGTTCGGCGACATGGACTTCAAGGTCGCCGGTACCCGTGACTTCGTCACCGCGCTCCAGCTCGACACCAAGCTCGACGGCATCCCCGCCTCCGTGCTCGGCTCCGCGCTGCAGCAGGCCAAGGCCGCCCGGCTCGTCATCCTCGACGTGATGAACGAGGCGATCGACGCCCCGGACGAGATGTCGCCGTACGCACCGAGGGTCATCAGCATCAAGATCCCGGTCGACAAGATCGGCGAAGTGATCGGCCCGAAGGGGAAGGTCATCAACCAGATCCAGGCCGACACCGGTGCCGACATCTCCATCGAGGACGACGGCACCATCTACGTCGGGGCGACCGACGGGCCGAGCGCCGAAGCCGCGCGCAGCGCCATCCAGGCGATCGCACTGCCGACGATGCCCGAGGTCGGCGAGCGCTACCTCGGCACCGTGGTGAAGACGACCAACTTCGGCGCCTTCATCTCGCTCACCCCTGGGAAGGACGGCTTGCTGCACGTCAGCAAGATGAAGGGCCTGGTGGGCGGCAAGCGGGTCAACAACCCCGAGGACGTCGTCAGCGTCGGACAGAAGATCCAGGTGGAGATCGCCGAGGTCGACCCCCGCGGCAAGATCAGTCTGCAGCCGGTGGCCGACGAGTCGGCCGACGGCGACGATGCGGCTGAGCCCGCGGCGGTCAGTGCCGAATGACCGCCGAGTAGTGCTCCACGAGGTCTCCCGCTCGGACCTGCTGGGGGGCACGGTGCGTCGCACCGTGCTCTCCAGCGGTCTACGCATCCTCACCGAGGTGCTGCCGGGCGTGCGCTCGGCCGCGGTCGGGGTCTGGGTCGGTGTCGGGTCGCGCGACGAGTCGGTCCCGGAGGCCGGCGCCTCGCACTACCTCGAGCACCTGCTGTTCAAGGGCACCCCGCGACGCAGCGCGCTCGACATCTCGGCGAGCCTCGAGGCGGTCGGCGGTGAACTGAACGCCTTCACCAGCCACGAGTACACCTGCTACTACGCCCGCGTCCTGGACGCCGATCTGCCGCTCGCGGTGGACGTGCTCTCGGACATGGTGCTCGAGTCGCTCATCCTCGACGAGGATGTCGACGCCGAACGCGGCGTCGTCCTCGAAGAGATCGCGATGCACGACGACGACCCCGGCGACGCCGTGCACGACGTGTTCGCCGCCGCCCTGCTCGGCAGCGGTCCGCTCGGCCGCCCGATCCTCGGCACCGTCGACTCCATCGAGGACATGCCGCGGGATCGGCTGAACGACTACTACCGCCTGCGCTACGCGGCGCCCGCGACCGTGGTGGCGGTCTCCGGTGCGATCGACCACGACGAGGTCGTCCGCGGCGTGCTCGACGCGTTCGCCCGCGCCGGGGACGTTCCCGACGCGGATCCGGCTCCGGCCCGGCTGGGACCGCGCAAGCCATACCCGGGCGGTCGCACCACCGTCGCCACGCGTCAGACCGAGCAGGCACACGTCGTGCTCGGCACCGCCGGCCTGCCCCGAACCGATCCCCGCCGGCACGCGCTGACCCTGCTGTCCACCGCGCTGGGCGAGGGGATGAGTTCGCGGCTGTTCCAGGAGATCCGGGAGAAGCGCGGGCTCGCGTACTCGGTCTACTCGTTCACGTCGTCGTTCGCCGACACCGGCATGATCGGCGTCTACGCCGGCTGCGCTCCCAAGCGCGTCGACGAGGTGCTCGGGCTGTGCCGGGCTGAGCTCGCCGCTGCGGCCGAGTCGGGTCTGACTGACGACGAGCTCGCTCGGGCCAAGGGGCAGAACCGCGGGTCGCTCGTCCTCGGGCTCGAGGACCCGCTGTCCCGGATGTCCCGGCTGGCCAAGGCAGAGCTGGTCTACGGTGAACTGCCCCCGGTCGAGGAGTTGCTCGCGCGGTATGACCGAGTCACCGCCGACGAGGTGCGGGCCGTCGCCGCGGAGATCCTCGGTGGTCCGCTGGTGCTCGGTGCGGTCGGCCCGTTCGACGAAGTCCTGCTGGAGGCGTCCTGATGAGCACGCGTGCGGACGTTACGGGTATCGGTGTCCTGGGCGCCAAGGGCCGGATGGGGTCCGAGGTCTGCCGGGCCGTGGACGCCGCCATGGACCTGGAACTCGTCACGGCGCTCGATGCCGGGGACGACCGGGAGGCGTTGCGCGCCGCCGACGTCGTCGTCGACTTCACCACGCCGGACGCCGTCCTCGACAACGTTCGCTGGTGCATCGACGCCGGACTGCACGTCGTGGTCGGGACCACTGGCTTCGACGACGACAAGCTCGCCACCGTCCGCGGATGGCTCGGCGAGCACCCGTCGGTCGGTGTCCTCGTCGCGCCGAACTTCGGCATCGGTGCGGTGCTGCTGATGAAGTTCGCGGCGGAAGCCGCCCGCTGGTTCGAGTCGGTAGAGATCATCGAATTGCACCACCCCCGGAAGGCCGACGCACCCAGCGGTACCGCCCGGCGGACCGCTGAGATGGTCGCGGCCGCGCGGAAGGACGCCGGGCTGGAACCCGCCGGTCCGGACGCGACGACCAGCGCCCTCGACGGCGCGCGAGGCGCGTCCGTGCAGGGCGTACCGGTGCACTCCGTCCGGTTGGCTGGGCTCGTCGCGCATCAAGAGGTGCTGCTCGGCGGCACCGGCGAGACGCTGACGTTGCGGCACGACTCGCTCGACCGCGTCTCGTTCATGCCGGGCGTGCTCCAGGCGGTACGGCGGATCGCCGACCGGCCCGGGCTGACGGTGGGCCTCGAGCAGCTGCTCGACCTGTGAGCCGGTGGGTGAGCTGGCGGTGATCTCGCGGTGAACCGCCGCGTTCCGCGCGCCCTGCTCGTCGTCGTCCTGCTGGTCGCCGTCCTCGGCTTCTACCTGGTGCTACTCGGCGTGCGGGGGATCTCCCTGCTCGGCGATCCGCGGTGGGTGGTCAAGGGTCTCGGGCTGGGCATCCTGCTGCTCCCGATCGTCGGGGTGGTCATCGTCGTGCAGGAGGTCAGCTTCGGCCGGCACTCCCAGCGGCTGGGGGAGCGGCTGGCCGAAGAGGAGCCGGACGCTCCCGGAGACGACGTGTCCTTCGACGAGCGCAGGACGCAGGTGCAGGCCGATCCGGGCGACTGGCGGGCCTGGTACCGCCTCGGCCGCGCCTACGGGGACGCCGGGGACGTCGGCCGAGGACGACGGGCTGTGCGACGGGCGATCGCCCTCGAGAAGGGGTCGCCCGACGGCGGTGCGCCGGGGACTCCTGGGACTCCTGGGACTCCGGGGACTCCTGGGACGTCAGAGCACTAGTCTGAGCTGCGCCAGCTGCGCCAGCTGCGACAGGGTCGAAGACGGCACCGAGGTCGG
>DATITC010000162.1:0-8332 GCA_035468175.1 Frankiaceae bacterium
AACGCCTTCATGTCCTGGCTGAAGCGCGCGAAGGTCGCGTCGATCGCCGGGGTGCCGTCGATGATCTCGTCGGCGTGCTCCCCCGCCAGCGGGCAGCCGAGGAACGTCCGGGGGGTGTCGCCGCAGGCGGTGGTGGTCGACAGCCCTACCGATTCGAGACGGCGCCAGATCTCCGGTACGTCCTCGATGCGCACCCAGTGCAGCTGCACGTTCTGCCGGTCGGTGACGTCGGCGACGTCGCGGCCGAACTCGGTCGAAATGCCGGCGACGACCCGCAGCTGCTCCGACGTGAGGCGCCCACCGTCCATGCGGACCCGCAGCATGAAGTAGGGGTCCTCGATGTCCTCCGGCTCGAGGCTGCCGGTGAGCCCGCCGCCGATGCCCTGCTTGCGCTGGGTGTAGAGCCCCCACCAGCGCATGCGGCCACGGAGGTCCTGCGGGTCGATCGAGTTGAACCCTCGGTACTGGTAGATGGTCTCGATCCGGGCTCGAACGTTGAGCCCGTCGTCGTCCTTCTTGAAGCGCTCATTGGGATTGAGCGGCTCGCGGAAGCCGAGGGCCCACTGGCCCTGCCCGGTCACGGGCGGCATCGCATGGTTCCTTCCACGGTGTTGGCCGAAGTTCCGGGGAGGCGCGCGACCCGGCCGGGACGCACGCAGGAGCTCGTCGTCAGCTCGCGGTGGTGCCGACGGCGCTCGCGACCCTCATGAGATCGATGTGCAGGCGCGCGACGAGGCGACGGCGGGACGGCTGCACCCGTCGATTGTGCAACAGCCGGGCGTGGCGCGGGCTCGCGTTGGACCCGAAACCCTCGGAATAGCCCCATCGGGGCTCCGGTTGCCGCCTACGGATGCCGATGGCGCGTCGAATCGGTGTCGACGAATTTTCGAAGGGGAGAGTGGCACCGTGGCTGTTAACCTGACGCACATGAACGTGCGCCTCGTAGCCCGGCTGCACGTCGACCTTCAGCGGGTCAGCAGCGCGGTCTGTCCGCGCTCATAGGAACGCCCCGGCCCAGTAGGGCAGCGTTCCCTTTGAGCCGACCGCCGACCCGACCTGCGAAGGACTCCCCTCCCCGTGACTCTCACCGTTGAGCTGGACACCGCACGTCCGCCCGCGGCTCACCCCGCCTCCGGCTTCACCGATCTGACCGAGCTGACCCCCCGGCAGCTCGCGGAGCGGGCCGGCGAGGAGCTCGAAGGTGCGCCGCCGATCGAGGTGCTGCGCTGGGCGATCGACCGCTTCTCCCCGCGTTTCGCCATCACCGCGTCGATGCAGGACACCGTCCTGGTGCACATGGCCGCGCAGATCCGCCCCGGCGTCCCGGTGATCTTCCTCGACACCGGCTACCACTTCGCCGAGACCATCGGCACGGCGGACGCGGCCGAGTCGGTCTACGGGCTGAACCTCCTGCGCATCCGCCCGAAGATGTCGGTGGCTCAGCAGGACGAGACCTACGGCCCGCGGCTGTACGAGCGCGACCCCGACCAGTGCTGCAGCATCCGCAAGGTCAAGCCGCTCCAGGAGGCCATGCGGCCCTACGTCGCCTGGGCCACCGGTCTGCGTCGGGACGAGGCGGAGAGCCGCCAGACAGCTCGCCTGGTCGAGTGGGACGAGACGAAGATGCGCGTGAAAATCAATCCGCTCGTCGCCTGGTCCGACGAGCAGATCGACGCCTACGTCGCCGACCACGGCGTCCTGGTGAACCCGCTGCTGTCGGAGGGCTACGGCAGCGTGGGCTGCGAGCCGTGCACGCTGAAGGGGCTCGGCCGGTCCGGTCGTTGGGCGAACCAGAACAAGACAGAGTGCGGATTGCACCTGTGATGCCGTGCGGATTGCACCTGTGACGCCTGTGCGGATCACCTGACTTCTCCGGCCGCCCGTCGCCCGCTGCTCGCCGTCGGGCACGGCAGCCGTGTCCCGGATTCAGCCGCCATGCTCCGGGTCCTGGTCGACAACGTCGCCGCGCTGGTGCCGGACGTCGAGGTCCGTCTGGGCTTCATCGAGTTGTCCGCGCCGCTGCTGACCGACGTCTTGCCGGAGCTCGACGACCCGATCGTGGTCCCCCTCCTGCTCTCCCGCGGCACCCACGTCGTGCGGGACCTCCCCGAGGACGCCACCCCTCCGCTGGGGCCCGACCCCGTTCTGACTGCAGTGCTGCTCGACCGCATCGCCGAAGCTTCGGTGCCCGCCGGCACCCCGCTCGTGCTCGCGGGCACCGGGTCCGCCACCACCGAAGGGCAGGAGGACGTCCGCGCCCAGGCCGCCCTGCTCGAACAGCGTTGGGGTGCGCCGGTCCTCGCGGCTTTCGTCACCGCCGCCCGCCCGACCGTCGCGGAAGCCGTCGTGCAGCTGACCGAGGAGACCGGTTCCGCACCCGCCGTCGTCAGCTACTTCCTCGCTCCAGGCCTGCTCCCCGATTCGGCCCGAGCCGCGACCCGGCCGTTGGGCGACCACCCGGCGGTCGCGCAACTGGTGCTGACCCGATACCGATGCGCCCTGCCCGCCGCCGGTCGGCAGCCCGACGCAGCGCCACACCCGTCTGGGTGAACGCTGGGTTACTCCGAACGGCGCCACCCGGTTGGGCCTGTAGGAGTAGCCGACCGCTGCCGACAACGAGTGCATGGCTGCTCTGGAGATGGTGATCCGCCCGGCCGCCGTCCTCCCCGACCAAGCGGCCCAGCTGATCCTCGCCGGACTGAGCGCAGCCGACGTCCGGCACGGCGGGCTCTGGAGCGTCACGACCACCCTGTGGCAGCGCTACGACCGGCCCTGGGACGGTGCCTTGGACAGCAAGGGCAGCGCCGTGCTCATCGGTTCGCTCGCCGTCGTTTACGGCACGCCCCGTCGGGCCAGCATCACCGTCTACCGGGCGAGCATCACGCCCGAGGCCGCGGCCGTCGGCTGGGTGATCGACCAGCTGTGCGACGAGGCCTTCGGTTACGCCGGTCTCACCCTCGCCAGCTGCCCCCGGGCCGATCTGCTCGCACCGCCGCGGCGGGATCCGTTCCACTCATCGTCCAGGCAGGGCTCCTGACCCGTGTCCGACTGCCCCGGGCGGTCCGGGCGGTCGGGGCGGGCAGACTGGAGTCGTGAGTCGCTCTGACGCTCCGGCGCTCGTGACGCTGGATGTCTGGGGCGTCTCGGGCTCCGCCGTACCGGCGGCGCTGAGCCGGATGGCGCTCGACCGCGGCGCGCTCCGCCGGACCCGTGGCCTGCGTTTCGGCAAGCTGCTCGGTACCGGTAGCGGCCGGACGTTCACCCTGCGCGACAGCGACCTGCGGCACTGGGCCCTGCTCACCACCTGGGACGACCCCCGGGACCGGACCCGGTTCGACGTCTCCCGCATCGTCGCCGGGTGGCACCGCCGCTCCGAGGAGCACTGGCGGGCCGACCTCCAGCCCGTCACCGCCCGAGGGCAATGGTCCCGGCGCGAGCCGTTCGGCCGCCCGACGCCCGTCCGCGGCGGCGGGGACGAACGGGTCGCCGCCATCACCCGGGCCCGACTGGTCCCCCGCCGGGCGCTCACCTTCTGGCGAGCCGTGCCGCCCGTCTCGGCCGACCTGCAGACCGCGCCCGGGCTGCGTTTCGCGCTCGGGATCGGCGAGGCCCCGATCGGCTTGCAGGGAACGTTCAGCGTCTGGGACGACGCCGCGATGCTGCGGGCTTTTGCCTACGACAGTGCAGCGCACGCCCGGGTCATCGCCGACACCACCCGCCTCGGCTGGTACGCGGAGGAGTTGTTCGCTCGATTCCGGGTGCTCGACACGCACGGCACGTACTCCGGCCGCGACCCGCTGGCCTGACGCGGCGGCCGGTAGAGCGTCGGCGGTTGGGCGAAGTAGTCCTTGCGCTGGCAGTCTTGGGTCATGCGCGCTGACGGCCAGGTCGAGATCCAGCGCTGGACTCCCGATCAGATGGCCGAGCGGCTCCCCGACGTCATGACCGTCTACCGCCGGGCCTTCCTGGACCTGCACGAACGCGATCCGGCCCGGGCCGAGGCGGAGCGCACCGCCCACGCCCGCACCCACGTCTACCGGCCGGGTCTCCGCGTGATCGCGGCCCTGGCACCGGATCCCGACCTGCCCGCCGGCAAGGCACCGCTGGTCGGGGTCGCCTACGGTCAGCCGGGCGCGCGCGGTCAGTGGTGGCACGACACCGTCGTCGCCGCGGTCCCCGGTGATGTCGCGCAGCGGTGGCTCTCCGACGTTTTCGAGGTGGTGGAGCTGCACGTCCTCCCCGAGTACCAGGGGCGCGGCGTGGGGCGTCGGCTGCTCCGCGAGCTGCTCGACGGCTGCGGACGACGGACCGCAGCGCTGTCGGCCCTCGAGCTGCCGGACTCGCCGGCTCGGCATCTCTACGCCGGCGAGGGCTTCCTGCCATTGCTGACCGACTTCCACTTCGCCGGCGGCGGCACGGCCTACGCCGTCCTCGTGAAGCAGCTCGCGTGAGCCGTCCGCGAGGTACCCAGGACGGGGACAACGGCACGGTCGTCGTCATCGGCTCCGGACACAACGCGCTGGTTGCGGCTTGTTATCTGGCCCGCGACGGACTCGACGTCGAGGTGCTCGAACAGGACACGGTGCTCGGCGGGGCCGTCTCGACCGTCGAGCGCTTCCCCGGCTACCGGATGGACCGCGGTTCGAGCGCGCACATCATGATCCGCTGGACCGGCATCGTCGAAGACCTGGAGTTGCACCGCTACGGCCTGCGCTACGTCGACTGCGACCCCTGGGCCTTCCATCCGGTGCCCAGCGCGCCCGGTGGCGGCATCACGTTCGCGGCCGACCTCGACCGCACCTGTGCGTCCATCGAAGCCGTCTGCGGAGCCCGGGACGCCGACGCCTACCGGGCGTTCGTCGCCGACTGGTCCGACCGCAACGAGCGCATCTTCACGGCCTTCAACGCGCCGCCCACCGGCGCCTCGCTCGGCCGGGCGCTGTGGGGCACCGGGAAGGGCACCGGATTGTCCGGTCTCGAGCTGGCCCGGCAGTTCCTCACCCCGGCCGACGCCCTGCTGGACAGCCTGTTCGACAGCGAGCACCTGAAGACGGCCCTGTCCTGGCTGGGCGCCCAGTCGGGCCCGCCCACCAGCGAGATCGCCACCGCCGACCTGGTCGGGTGGAACACGCTGCTGCACCGCCGGCCCCCCGGCCGGGCGATCGGTGGCTCCGGCGCGTTGACCGAGGCCCTGCGAGGCCGGTTGGAAGCCGACGGTGGACGGGTCCGGCTCGGGGACGGCGCGGCCGCCATCGAGGCGGCCGACGGTCGCGTCCGAGCGGTGCGCACCTCCTCCGGCGACCGGGTGGCGGCGTCCGCGGTAGTCGCCGGTTGCCATGTGCTCACCACGTTCGCCCTGCTCGGCGACGCCATCCCGGACGCGGAGCAGGAGCGGGTCCGCCGCACGGTCCGCGTTGGCAACGGGCTGGGCATGGTGGTACGGCTGGCGACGACCGACCTGCCGCACTACCCGGACGCGCCGGACGAGGTGAACGCCGGCCTCGTGCTGGCCGTCCCGTCCCGCCAGGCGCTGCGCCGGGCCTACGGCGACTTCCTGGCCGGGGAGCCGCCGCGGGAACCCGCCGCGCTCGGGATGGCGTTCTCCTATCTTGACCCCAGCATCGCGCCGGCCGGACGGCACAACGTGACGGTCTGGGGACAGTGGCACCCCTATCAGCTGTCCGACGGTGCATCGTGGGACACGATCCGACAGCGGGAGGGCGAGAAGCTGGTGGCTGCCCTCGACCGCTTCGCCCCGGGTTTCGCCGGGTCCGTCTCCGAGATGTACGTGCAGACCCCGCTCGACCTCGAGCGGGAACTCGGGCTGCTCCGCGGCAACGTGATGCACGTCGAGATGGGCCTGGACGGCATGTTCGCCTGGCGTCCGCTGCCCGAGCTCGCCGGATACCGCGGCCCGGTCGAGGGTCTCTACCTGTGCGGCGCCTCCACCCACCCCGGTGGCGGAGTGTTCGGGGCCAGCGGACGTTCCGCCGCACGCGTGCTGCTGCGGGACCGGCGCCCGGCGAGTTGGCGACGGGCGCTGAGCCGGGTGGGCGTGTCCGTGCCGCGTGGAGATGACCGTGCCGGGGGTGACGGTGCAGCCGCCGCAGACCGGTGAGCGCGTCGCCCACTACGCCCTGCAGGCCCGGCTGGCCACCGGCGGAATGGGCGTCATCTACCGCGCCTTCGACGAGCGGACGAAGCGCCTCGTCGCCCTGAAGGTGCTCTCCCCCCAGTTCGGCAACGACCCCGACTACCGGGCTCGGTTCGCTTATGAAGCGGAACTCGCCGCCCGGGTCGAACACCCCAACATCGTTCCGATCTATGACGTGGGTGGCTTCCCTAACCTGTACATCGCGATGCGGCTGGTGCCGGGCACCGACCTCGCCAGCGTCCTGCGGGATGGGCCGCTGCATCCCGAACGGGCCCTCGACGTCGCCGAGTCGGTAGCCGGAGCCTTGGACGAGGCGCACCGCAATCAGCTGGTGCACCGGGACGTCAAGCCAGGCAACGTGCTGCTCGCCCCGACCCGGGACCGGCACCGCAGCGAGCACGTGTACCTGACCGATTTCGGCATCGCCCGGTCGCTCGGTTCCGAGCTGCGGCTGACCCGCCCGGTCGTGGTGCTGGGCAGCCCGGCCTACATGGCGCCCGAACGGTTGGCCGGCGAGCCGGGCGGGCCGGGCTGCGACGTATACGGCCTCGGTTGTGTGCTGTTCGAGTGCTTCACCGGTCAGCGTCCGTGGCCACAGAACGCGCCGCCGGAGGAGATCAACCGGCGGCAGAGCGTGGATCCACCGCGGCTGGCCGTGCTCCGTCCGGACCTGCCCCGCGGGCTTGACGAGGCGCTGCACCGGGCGATGGCGCGCGACCCGCGGCAGCGGCCGGCCACCGCCGGCGACCTCGCCGCCGCCTGCCGGAGCGCCTTTTCCTCGGCGACCCCGCCGCTGCCGGCGAACGGATCGCCGTCCAGGGTGACCGCCCCGTACCAGCGGCCCGGGCAGTTCGGTTCGGAGACCGCGCCCCGGCCCCCCGCTGGTCCGCCGGGACTCCGTCCACCGCCGGTCGGCCCGCCACCGGTCGGTCCGCCGCATGCGGGCCCGCCGCATGCGGGCCCGCCACCGGCCGGTCCGCGTCCGGTCGATCCGGCTTCGGCCGGCGGGCGTCGACGTCGGCGGCGATGGCTGCTCCCCCTGATCCTGGCCGTGCTCGTCATCGGGGGCGCTATCACCGGCGGCATCCTCGCCTCACGGGTGGGCTCCAACTCCCGGGAGACGACCGCGACCCGCGCGCTCGAGGCGCGGCTGCCGGCCAACGTGTACGGGACATGCGCGGCCGTGAAATCGGCGGCCGGCGCGCGGGCGACCGTGGCGTGCTCCGGCCGCGACGCGCGGGTCGACCACCTCGAGGTCATCCAGGTGACCGGCGCGGCCACGCTGGCCGACCGGTTCCGGGCGCTGTCGGCCGATCGCGGCCTCGTCACCCGCCGCTGCGCCGACGAGACCGGCAACTCCGGCGGCTTCTGGACCCGGGACGGCACCCGGCAGGGCGACTTCGCCTGCTATGTGGACGCGGGGAACCGGCGGCGGGTGCTCTGGCAGTACGACGCGCAAGCGCTCGAGGTGCAGGCGATCGGGCGGGACGACAGCGCGACCAGTGCCCGCGACCTCTACGCCTGGTGGACAACCGTCGCCCGTAACGGGGTGATCGCCGGATGACGTCGCAGGCCGGAGCCGCCGGTATCGCTCGGTTCGCCCGGGCCGGCGGGCCGCCGCAACGGCTTCCCCGGTGGCTACCCCGGCGGCTGCCGCAGCAGCTTCCCCAGTGGCTGCCGGCGACCTTCGCGGTAGCCACCGTGCTGGCGCAGATCGCTTACCCGCTCACCTCCGGGGACGCCCGAGACGTGCTCACCGTCCTCACGGTGTTGCTGTTCGCCGCGGCCTCGGTCACGGCCGCGTGGCAGGCGGGAGGCCGTCGGTTCGCGGGACGGCTGCTTCTCGTCACGGTCGGCGTCGGCTTCGTCGCCGAGGCGGTCGGGGTCGCGACCGGCGTCCCCTTCGGGAGCTACTCCTACGCCGGATCGCTCGGCCCTCGGCTGCTCGGCGTCCCGGTGATCATCCCGCTGGCCTGGACGATGATGGCCTACCCCGCACTGGTCGTCGCCCGCCGCTGCGCCGCCGGCGCGGCCGCGCGGATCGCCGTCGGCGCGCTGGCGCTGGCCAGCTGGGACGTGTTCCTGGACCCGCAGATGGTCCACGCCGGGCACTGGCACTTCAACTCCGGCAACGGGCCGACGATGACCGGGATCCCGCTGGTCAACTTCGCCGGCTGG
>DATITC010000163.1:0-15565 GCA_035468175.1 Frankiaceae bacterium
CACGGCAGATAGACCCTGCTCCCCGATACGGCCGCCCCGCCGTACGCGTGGCAGGAGACGCCGGTGAGGGTGCGGCTCCACTGGCGACCCAATGTTGCGGCGTCGACGATGTAGACGGTTCCGCTCTTGCCGGCCTGCACCACCGAGGTGCCCACCAGCGCCGGACCCATCGAGCCGAGGTCGGCGTCCACGGCGTTGTCCTGTGCCCAGCTACTGGGGTGGAAGTCCTGGACGCGGGCCAGCCCGGGCGTGAGCTCCGTGACCGAGTCGCCGCCGTCGTAGCCCTGCGAGGTCACGGTGTGCTCGCTGTTGCCGACCGCGACGAGCAGGTTGCCGTTCGGGAGTTGGGTCGGCCCGGGAGGCGTCCAGATGCCGCCTTCCCGCGCGGTCGGCACGTGGAACGAGCTGAGTGCCGACGTCGCGTTGGTGGTGCTCGCCGAGACGACGGACCCGACGTAGGCGCCGCAGTCGCCCGCCAGCCCGCCGTAGGGCACGTACACCCGCCCGCCGGAGACCAGGAGTGCCCCGCGCTGCTGGTGCGCCGTCTCGTCGCCGACCGGCGGCGGGACGAGGCGGGACAGCACGACCCGACCCGTCGCGCTGTCGAGGCCGAGCAGCCGGTGGCGCACGTGGCCTGCCTCGGTCACCTCGGCAACGACGAACACGCGCTTGGTGACCGGGTCGAAGGCGGGGGTTCCGGTGATGCCGAGCGGGTCGATGTTGCCGCAGGGCAGAGCGCTCCGAGGCACCGGCGTGCCGACCGACGTACGCCACTTCGACCGTCCGGTCGCCGGGTCGAGGGCGTAGACGACGTCGTGCTCCGTCGCCACGAACACGGACCCAACACCGGTGACGGGCGCACCGTAGACCGCACCGTCGAGCGCGGACTGCCAGGCCGTGGTCGCTGACCGGACGTGGGCACCGCCGGCCAGCAGGCCGCTGCGGGCCGCGTCCCCGTAGTACGTCGTCCAGTCACAACCACTGAGCCCGAACAGCGAAACGACGGCCAGAACACAGCCCAGAACGAGCGAGGGCGTACGGCGCATGTGCGAAGTGTGCCCGCTCGCTCACACGCTGTCGATTAATGATTGAGCTAAAGGCGAGCTCCGCGGCGCTCCTCAGCGCCGGCCAGACGTCTGTCAGACGCCGACCTCGGAGGCCACCGTCCCGCTCGGCGAGCCGATGTGGATGGCCCAGGTCTTGTAACCGACGATGCCGTCCGCCGGCACGCCGCGCGAGGTCTGGAAGTGGACGACCGCGGCGCGGGTCTGCGGGCCGAAGATCCCGTCCACCACGAGGGACGGTGGGCTCGGAGCCATGGCGGCGTTCAGGAAGATCTGGAGGCTGCTCACGTGCGAGCCGAGAGAACCCTCCTTCAGGAACGGCGGGTCGGCGTGCTCGGCCAGCATCGCGCCCCAGGTATGCGGGCCGACGACGCCGTCCACCGTCAGCCCGTGGCTGGCCTGGAAGGTGCGGACAGCCCGTTCGGTGTTCGGGCCGAAGGTGCCGTCGACGTCCTCGGGCCCGGCCAGCAGGATGTCCCGGACCAGCTCGTACTGGGCGAGTTCGACGACGGTTCCGCGGCTTCCTTCTTCGATGGTCGTGGGCATGACCGCTCCTTACTCGACGGTGCAGGACCCTCCGTTGCGGGGTCGCTCTGGGGCGAAGCGAATAGCTATCAGATAAATCCGCTGCAGGTCTATACCTATTCGAGGTGTGGTGCGGTCAGTCTGACCGCGGCCGGACCCGTCGATCGTCAGTCGATCCAGCCGCGGCGAAGTCCTTGCACAGCGGCTGCCGTGCGGTCCGAGGTGCCGAGCTTGCCGGCGACGTGTTCGAGGTGCGTCTTCACCGTGCTGCTGTGCACGGAGAGCTCGGATGCGATCTGCGCATTCGATGCCCCGCCAGCGACCAGGCCCAGGATCTGCCGTTCCCGTCGGGTCAGCGGATTGGTGACGAGCTCGATGGCCGACACCGCCGCGGCCAGGTCAGCCGCACCGGCGGCGGCTCCGACCTTGGCGGCGAGTCCGGGCGCCTCGGTCAGGGCCGCACCGCCGAGTACGACGGGCACGTCCGGTAACCCTTCGCGCAGTGTCGTGAGCCCGGCTCGCAGCGACGTGGTCGAGCTCAGCGAGTGCAGCGTGAGCCCGATGGCGGCCGGTCGCTCGGACAGGGAGCTGCAGTAGGACGCGAGCGCATCGAACGGCAGCGCGTCGAGCAGGAGCACGGCCCATCCGCGGCTCTGCAGGACCTGGCCCAGCATCCGGCTGCCGAGCAGATGCTGCTCCCGCGGCACGGCTCCGAGGACGACGCAGCCACGCCCAGAACCACCGACTCCGTCGGCCGTCCAGGGCATCCGGCGGCGACCCAGCAGAGTGACGAGCTCCGCGGCGGCCCGGCTCGCCAGATGCTCGTCGACGAGCCCCAGGATTCCGCTCTCGAAGTCCGCCCGCAGGGAGGCGAAGAACGTGCGGAGTACCTCGTCGTAGAGCTCGACGAGTGGCATCCCGCCGGACAGCAGCAGGAGCGCGGCCGACTCGGCCGCCCCGGCGTCCGAGGCGCGCAAGGCGTCGTGGAGGAACCCCACCTGCGCGGTACGCGGGCTCACGAAGAGCCACCTCCCCGCCGGCCTCAGCTGACCGGCCGGTCCGATCACTGCCGACCGGCTTACCCGCGACGAAATTTTCTACGGCGAGCTCCGGACGCCAACTCGATCGGACCGCCCGGGCTCGGCCGATCAGCTCTCGATCGCCTCCGGTGGACGGGACAGAGGTTCGCCGCTGCTGTGCTCGAGGCCCCGCTGATGGACCGGCGCACGTCCGGAGTCGCGCCGGCTGCCCGTCGACGCGGCTTCCCCATGACCTGCGCTGTCCGAGAGCTGACGGAGGCCGTTCACCAGACCACCGACGAGGTCGCCGACACCGAACGACGAGGTCATCGTCAGCACCGCGAGCCCGACCGCTGAGTCGGACAGGTGGCGCTTGGCGGTCGCGCTGGTCATCACCTCGAGCCGGCGCTCACCGGGTCCCAGCAGGATCAGGACGCCGGGCTCGTGCGGATCGTCGAGCAGGTTGGTCAGCAGCCGCTCCGCCTCGATGCGCGGGTCCATCGAGAACGGACCGATGCGGACCCAGAACCGCATGCCGGTCGCCTCTTCGGCGGACTGCCGGGCTCGTTCGACGCGCTCGTGCTGTTCGGGCGTCAACCCGTCACCAGCGGCCACTGGCACCTCCCGCGCCGGGCAGCGCCGCGCGGCGCCGCTGCTCCTGGACCTCGGCCGACTCCTGCTCGCTCGAGCCGAACCACGCCGCGTCGTGCTGCCACGGCTGGCCCGGGCGGTAGCGGTCGGACTTCTTTCCGGACCGCAGGGAGAGCAGGTACGCGACGAGGAACCCCGCAGCCGGGATGCCGAGATAAAGACCGATCATCGTCGGGACGCTCTGCGGAGCCGGGCTGTGCACGTCACCGATGTCGCCGACGCCGGCATCGTTCGGCGCCGCGAGCGCAGGCACGGCGTACAGCATCAGCAGCGCCGGGACCGCGAGCACCAGAGCGAGGACCCGGGACCGGCGACGCGGGGCGCCGGTGGGACGGGAAGAAGCCATGCGCGAAAGGTTAGCCGACCTCGGATTCGGTTCACGCATGCTCCACGCCCTCGCGTTCGGTGCTTGCATGTCCAGGCCCCCGGACTGGCCCCCGAACGGGTTGGCGGGTGCACCGGTGCGCCGTCCCCCGAGCGGCACACCGGCACGCTCGCAGATTCGCCGTCCCGCGCGTCCCGTCCTGCCCAGGGGGCCGCGAAATGTTCCTCACGCCACTCCCTTATCGAGCAAACGAGCCAATCGGGCAACCCGGGCATCCCCCTCGAGTTCTTCGAGGGGCACCGGACGACCGGTCCCGTCGGCCACCGGGAGTCGCCAGTTCGGGTACTCGTCCGTGGTGCCGGGCAGGTTGGGCTGTCGCACGTCACCGATCGCGTCACCGAGTGCCGCGAGCACCACCCGCGACGGACTCCGCACCAGCATCTCGTGCAGGGCAAGAGCGACCGTCTCCTCGTCCGGCTCGCCCGCGGCGGACGGCGTCAGTGCCCCGGCATCGACGGCGGCGCGCAGCAGCGCCGTCCTCTCCTCGGCGGCGGCAGCGAGTTCCTCGTCCTTCCCGCGGGACAGCAGTCCGAGTTCGGCCCGGACCCGCACCGGCTCGGCCTGCCACCAGCCGGCCACTGTCGGTAGGTCGTGGGTCGTCACGGTGGCCATCGCGAGCTCGCGCCACTGCTCGGGCGGCAGCGGCACTTCATCGTCGGGGTCCTTCTCGAACCAGAGCACCGCCGAACCGAAGACGCCGTATTCGGTCAGGGTGGTGCGGACGTGGTCCGGGACGGTGCCGAGGTCCTCACCGACGACCAGCGCCCCGGCCCGGGCCGCCTCGAGCGCGAGGATGCCGAGCATCGCGTCGGCGTCGTAGGCGACGTAGGTGCCCTCCCCCGACGACGCCCCCTCCGGCACCCACCAGAGCCGGAACAGGCCGAGGACGTGGTCGACGCGCAGCCCTCCACCCTTGGCGAGCACGGCTCGGACCATGTCCCGGAAGGGGGCGTAGCCCGTTTCGGCCAACCGGTCCGGACGCCACGGCGGGAGCCGCCAGTCCTGCCCCTGCGGGCCCAGGGCGTCCGGCGGCGCCCCGACGGTGAAGCCGACCGCCAGGTCGGCCTGCAGCGCCCACGCGTCAGCACCGCCCGGGTCGACCCCGACGGCCAGGTCGTGCACGATCCCGACCGGCATGCCGGCGTCGGTGGCGCTGCGCTGGGCGTCGGCGAGCTGCTCATCACAGCACCGCTGCAGCCAGGCGTGGAAGGTCACCCGCTCGCTCAGCCGCTCTCGCTCCCCGGCCACCGACGCACCGTGCGGGTCGTGCAGGTGGTCCGGCCACTCGTGCCAGTCCGGCCCGTGCTCCTCGGCGAGGGCGCACCAGGTCGCGAAGTCGGTCAGGCCCTGGCTCTGCTCGGCCTCGGGGCGCTCGACCCGGTGCCCGTACAGCGCCTCGAGCGCCTCCCGCTTGGCCGACCACACCGCGTCCCGGTCGATGCGCGTGTTCACGTCCCCACCGGCCTCGAAGCCGTTCGCGAGCCGGTCCACCGTCGCGCGCACCTCGGCCGGGGCTGCGTCGTATTCAGGGAGCAGCTGGGGGCGGAGGTACAGCGGCGACGAGAACCGCCGGGAGGCCGGGTAGTACGGCGAGTTCTGCACCGGCCCGACCGGCGCGAAGGCGTGCAACGGGTTCACCAGCACCAGTCCGGCACCCTGCTCCCGTCCGCTCCACCGGGCCAGCTCGGCGAGGTCGGCGTAGTCCCCGAGCCCCCAGGAACCGGCCGAGCGCACCGCATACAGCTGGACCATCCAGCCCCAGGCCCGGTCGAGCCCGAGCGGCAACGGCACGCGGGCGGGCACGACCGCCAGGGTGGACGTCGACTCCTCGGCGCCGTCCGGACCGGCGACGACGCGCAGCTCGTGGTAACCGAGCGGCAGGTCGGCGGGGAGGGTCAGCGTCCGCAGCCGGCGGTGATGGCCGGCGACGACGTCGTCGTGCGGGTCGACCCCGTCGCGCTGCTCCTGCTCGAACTCCGAGGCCCGCTCGAACACTCCGGCGTCGTCCGGAACGATGTCGGAGTGGGTCGCCGTTTCGGTGTCGTCCTCGTCGTCGGCCGTGTCATCGCCGGCCCCGACCTCAGCGATCTCAGCGTCCCGCGCGCCGCCGGCCGAAGCCCCTCCGCCGGCGGTCAGCGTGTGCAGCTCCCCGGTTTCGAGCCGGAGCTCGACCACCGGCTCCCCGATGTCCGGCACGCGGAGTTCCACCGTGATGCCCGCGCCTTCGACGGCGACGATCGTCGGCGGGATCATGCGACGCCACCGCTGCTCCTCCGCGTGCCGGAGCGCCTCGGCCGGCCGGTCGACGTCGACGCCGAGCCCGGCCAGCACCCGGCGCACCGTCTGCTCCGACACCTCCACCCGGCGGCGCTGCCAGTCCTCGTACTCCACGGCGACCCCGAATGCGTCGGCCAACTGCTGAAGACTCGGATCCATGTGCGGCGCCTACCCACCCGCCGCCGAAGTCACCGAACTTGGCCAACTTGCGCACTTGCTCAACGCGCTCAACGCGCTCAACGGCCGGCGGGGCCGGTCACG
Organism: Frankiaceae bacterium; assembly: GCA_035468175.1. GTDB lineage: Bacteria > Actinomycetota > Actinomycetes > Frankiales > Frankiaceae > JAVEDQ01. The sequence goes on from DATITC010000163.1 coordinate 6,183, forward strand.
GCAAGCGGGTGCCGCCGTTCCGCTGCTGCGGGGCGATCACATCCGTGCCGACCGCGACGATCGTCCGGGGGTCCCGTCGCTCCGCGAACTCCAGCCGATGCAGCACCAGGCTGGCCAGGGCCAGCAGCTCGTAGGCCCGGTCGGCGCCGAACCGCTCGGCAGGCGCGTCCGGAACGGCGCGGACCGCTTCCACGAGCCCGCGGGCCAGCGCCCGCACGGCCTCCTGCTCGACCCCGCCGGGAGGCCCGACGACGACTAGGCCGACGTCAAGGGTCGCGCGTACGAGCGCGGCGCCGTCGGACCATCCGGTTGCTCGCCCAAGCGCGGCGAGGCGCTGGAGGACGACGTCGCGGGCCACCTCGGTGGCGAGCTGCAGATCACCCGCGCTCCAGGGCTCGGCACAGACCGCCTGCACCCTGGGATGCAGGGACGCGAGGCTGAACGCGGTACGGGGCTGGACGCCGCCGCCCGGCAGCAGAGCGGCGAGTTCCCGCACGAACGCTTCCAGCCGCGCCGCCCCGGCCGACGTGACCGTGTGCACGTCCTGGCTGTACTCGTCCGGCTCGAACTCGAAGTCCGGCGGGAGTCGACGATGCCGGCCGTCCGGCTGGCTACGCAGGTGGAGCAGCACGCGGTTGGCCCGCTGCCGGAACCCGTCGGCCACATCGTCGTGCCGGTACGGGCCCCACGAGGTCAGGTCGTCGACGAGTTGTCGGAGCTCAAGCCGCATCCGGCCGGGCGGCCAGGGCGTGCCGCCGAAGATGCGGTCGGTCACCGGGCGGGACATGGCCGGGACGGTACGACGGCAACGGGCGCAGCAACGCTCGACGCGCCGCCGGTCAGGCGCTTGCGGCCTGCTGGATGTTGCCGTCGAGGTAGATCGACCACCGGGGGTCGACCCGGCGGGTGCCGAGGACCCGCCACGCGGTACCGGTCGGGGCCCGGGGAACCGCCCGGAGCCGCCAACCCATGTCGGCGACGCTCCGATCAGCCTTCGTGTGATTGCAGCGGGCGCAGGCCGCGACGACGTTCTCCCAGGAGTGCGGACCACCGCGGCTGCGCGGGATCACGTGGTCCAGGGAGGTGGCGGGGGCCCCGCAGTAGGCACATCTGTGCCCGTCGCGGGCCAACACCCCCTTGCGGGTCAGGGGCACCTCGGCCCGGTACGGGACGCGGACGAAACGAGCGAGCCGCACGACCGCCGGGATGTCCAGCCGTCGGGTCGGCGAGCGCACGCTGCCGTCGGCACCTTCGACGACGATCGCCTTGGCGGTCAGGACCAGCACGATGGCGCGACGCTGGGAGACGACGCAGAGCGGTTCGTAGGTGGCGTTGAGAACAAGGGCGTCGCCCAGGGAGCGGTGGTGACCGTTGGTCCGGAGCGGGGCATGCGTCCGGACCGCACCGTGGTGGGAGGCGTCGCCCGGATCCCGGCCGTCGGCGCGGCCGCGGGCGTCACCGTGAACCGGGCTCTCGCCGGTCCCGCCAATCGCTCTCGCCATGCGGCAGCCTTCCGCCGTCTGTGGACGGCCGGACTCTCCCGCGAGGGCGTCCTCACGGCCGCTTGGGAGAACTGTCTCATATCCCGTCGTCCTCGGTGCGCCGCATCCCGACCGTCGTCGCCGCAGCGCACCGGGCCGGACGGCGAGGCGGCCGCTCGGCGGCACCGGCTGATGCGAGAGGGTGGGGGCATGCACTACCCCGCGGCGTCCCGCTTGCCCCTGGTCGACGTGTTGCATGGCCGGTCCGTCCCGGATCCCTACCGCTGGCTGGAGGACGCCGCCTCTGAGCAGACCAGGACGTGGTCGCAGGCCCAGGACGAGCTGACCCGCCCCTTCCTGGACGCGCTGCCGGGTCGCCGGGAGCTCGCTCGCGCCCTCGGCGGTTTGCTCGGCGCCGGAGCCGTCGGGGCTCCCGTGCAGCGCGGGGAGCGGGCCTTCTTCACCTCGCGAACCGGGTCGCAGCAGCACGCCGTCCTGGTACTGCGCGAAGCCGGCGACCGCACGCTGCTGGACCCCGCCGCACTGGACCCGAGCGGCCTCACGACGCTCGACGCCTGGTCGCCCTCCCGGGACGGACGGCTGCTGGCGTATCAGCTGTCCAGCGGTGGGGACGAGGAGTCGGTCCTGCACGTCCTCGACGTCGACAGCGGTGCGGAGGTGGAGCCCCCGCTCGACCGCACGCGCTACTCCTCGGTGGCCTGGCTTCCCGATTCCAGCGGCTTCTACTACGTGCGCCGGCTGGCGGCCGACAGCCCGTTCGACCGCCGGGTCTACCTGCATCGGCTGGGCAGCGGCTCGGAGGCCGACACGGATCCGGGTGTGCACGACGAGTACGTGTTTGGCGAGGGTCGCGATCCCCGTACCTACTACGGCGTCTCCCTCTCCCGCGACGGGCGCTGGCTGGTCGTCTCGGCCAGCGTCGGCACCGAGCCGCGCGACGACGTGTGGATCGCCGACCTCGACGCCGGTCCCGCCGCCGAGGGGCTGCGGCCGGTGCAGGAAGGCGTCGACGCCCGATGCGCCGCCGCGGTGGCCTTCGACGGCCGGCTGTACGTCTGGACCGACCGGGACGCTCCGCGGGGTCGGCTCTGCGCCGCCGACCCGAGTACGCCGACCGACTGGCAGGAGCTCGTCCCGGAGGACCCCGATGCGGTGCTGACCGACTTCGCCCTGACTCGCGACACGGTTGTCGTCTGTCGCTCGCGGCACGCCGTCGCGGAGCTGGCCGAGCTGGAGCGCACCACCGGCCACCACCGCCGGGACCTGACCCTGCCCGGGCCGGGCACCGTGACCACCCTCATCTCCCGCCCGGACGGCGGCGACGAGGTCTGGATCGGCTGGACCGACTGGACGACCCCGCCGGGCGTCCTGGTCCACGACACGACGAGCGCCGGTGTGTCACCGCGGGTCTGGGCGCAGGCGCCCGGCGCACCGCCGACCGTGCAGCTCACCGCCCGGCAGGAGGTCTACCGCTCTGCCGATGGCACAAAGGTCCGGCTCAGCGTCCTCGCCCCCGGCGAGCACGTGGACGAGCCGGACCGGCCCCGGCCGACGGTGTTGTACGGCTACGGCGGCTTCTCGATCGCGCTCGACCCCGGTTACACGGTCTCGGCCCTCGCCTGGGTCGCGGCGGGTGGCGTTTGGGCGGTCGCACACCTGCGCGGGGGCGCGGAAGAGGGCGAGTCCTGGCACCGGGCCGGCATGCGGGCGGCCAAGCAGAACGTCTTCGACGACTTGCACGCCGCCGCCGAGCATCTGCGCAGCACAGGGCGCGCGGACCGCCTCGGCATCTACGGCGGCTCGAACGGTGGGCTCCTCGTCGGCGCCGCCCTGACCCAGCGGCCGGACCTCTACGACGCGGTCGTCTGCAGCGCTCCGCTGCTCGACATGGTCCGCTACGAGCTGTTCGGCCTCGGCCGCACCTGGAACGACGAGTTCGGCACGGCGGACGACCCGGCGGAACTCGACTGGCTGCTCGGGTACTCGCCATACCACGCGGTCCGGAAGGGCGGCACCGATCCGGCGACCGTCCATCCGGCGACCATCTATCCGGCGACATTGTTCGAGGTCTTCGATGCGGACACCCGCGTCGACCCGCTGCACGCCCGCAAGATGTGCGCCGCGCTGCAGGCGGTCCAGCCGGAGGACGGCCCGCCGATCCTGCTCCGCCGGGAGACCGATGTCGGCCACGCCGCCCGCTCGGTGGATCGCACCGTCGCGCTGTCAGTCGACACGCTGTCCTTCCTCGCCGCGCAGCTGGGTCTCGACCCGACGCAGGCCGACGGTCTCCTCGGCGGCGACGTCCTCAGCAGCGACGTCCTCAGCAGCGACGGAACCGTCGCATGAGCCTCGTCGCCGCCGCCGCGCTGACCGACGTCCTGCCGCCGATCACCAACGCCTGCGGGACGCAGCCCGGCCTGCTCTGCCGCTCTGTCCTGTCCTGGACGCACAGCCAGTACCTCGCGTCCGGCGCCGATGTCCTGCTGGCCCGGCCGGCCCGGATGCTGCTGATCCTGCTCGTCGCCGTCGTCGTCCGCCGGCTCATCAACCGCGCCATCCGGCGGATCGTCGTCAATGCCTCGGAAGGTCAGTTCAGCCGGTTCAGCATGCAACGGACCCGGACGCCGCACCGGCTCTGGGACGCCGTCGAGCCCCCGCCGGCGGTGCTCGAGCGCCGTCGGCAACGCGCGGAGACCGTCGGCACCCTGCTCCGCAGCGCCACGACGTTCCTCGTCTTCGGCATCGCCCTGGTGACGATTCTCGGCGAGTTCGGGATCAACCTGACACCGATCGTGGCGAGCGCCGGCATCGTCGGCATCGCCGTCGGCTTCGGCGCGCAGAACCTGGTCCGCGACTTCCTCACCGGCATCTTCATGATCCTCGAGGACCAGTACGGCGTCGGCGACGTCATCGACGTCGGTCCGCCGACGGCGTCGAACCCGGTGAGCGGGACCGTCGAATCGGTGAGCCTCCGCGTCACGCGGTTGCGCGACGTCAACGGCGTCGTCTGGCACGTGCGGAACGGCGAGATCCTCCGCGTGGGCAACATGAGCCTCGGCTGGGCCCGTGCCGTCGTCGACGTGCCGGTCGCTCCCGGCACCCCCATCGAGGAGGCCCGGCGGGTGCTCCTCGCCGCCGCGATGGAGGTCCGGGAGGACGAGCGCTTCGCCGACGACATCCTCGAGGACCCGGAGGTCTGGGGCGTCGAGACGTTCACCAAGGACGCCTTGAACGTGCGGGTGGTGGCCCGCACCGGACCGATGCGACAATGGGCCGTCGCTCGCGCGCTGCGGGAGCGGATCCGGGACCGGTTCGACCGCGGCGAACTCGCCGAGCCGGCCGCCGCCTCCGCCATCGCCGTGACCGCCGAGGGCGCCGGCGCGGGCAGCGGACCGCCCTCGAGCGAAGGGACGAGCAGCGCTGGTGGACGTCCCACCGGCCCGACCGGCTCGGCGCCGTCCGGCTGATCCCGCCGTCATTCCCCTGAACGAGGAGTGCGGCTGGCCCTTCGGGTTAAGTGGATGGCATGACCCAGCCGGTGCCGACCGTCGAGCACGTCTTCGAGCCTGATGACGCCCAGCCTGAAGAAACCGAGCCTGATGCAGCCGGCGGAGGTGAAGCCGGCGCAGGTGCCAGCGTCGCGCAGCCGTGGTGGCGCGACGGCGTCGTCTACCAGGTGTACGTGCGGAGCTTCGCCGACGCGAGCGGCGACGGAATCGGTGACCTCAACGGCATCCGGAAGCACCTGCCGTATCTCGCGTCACTCGGGGTCGACGCCCTCTGGCTGACGCCGTTCTACGTCTCCCCGATGGCCGACCACGGCTACGACGTGGCGGACCCCGTCGACGTCGATCCGCTGTTCGGCACGCTCGCCGACTACGACGCGCTGGTGTCCGAGGCCCACGCGCTGGGCTTGCGGGTGCTCAACGACATCGTCCCGAACCACACCAGTGACCAGCACCGCTGGTTCGTCGAGGCGCTTGCCTCGACGCCCGGGTCGGCGGCCCGTGAGCGTTACGTCTTCCGCGACGGCAGCGGACCGGACGGCGACGAGCCGCCGAACAACTGGCTGAGCACGTTCGGCGGTCCGGCCTGGCGGCGGGTGACCGGCCCGGACGGGCGTCCCGAGCAGTGGTACCTGCACCTTTTCGCGCCCGAGCAGCCCGACCTGAACTGGCGCAACCCCGAGGTCGGCGACGACGCGGAGCGGACGCTGCGCTTCTGGCTCGACCGGGGCACCGACGGGTTCCGCATCGACGTCGCGCACGGGCTGTACAAGGACCCCGAGCTCCGGCACAACCCGGTCGCCGAGGTCTCGACCAACCTGATCGGCAACGACACGAAGTACTCCTGGGACCAGCCCGAGGTGCACGACGTCTACCGCCGATGGCGCAATGTCTTCGACTCCTACGACGGTGACCGGGTCGCGATCGGCGAGGTCTGGGTCGGCGAGCCGACGGGCTGGGCGGCCTACGTCCGGTCCGACGAGCTGCACCTGCTCTTCACCTTCTCGTTGACGCTGGCGCCGTGGTCGGCCGAGGACTGGCGGACGGCGGTCGAGGCGGCCCTGGCCGCCGTCGGCGACGTCGGCGCCACCGCTACCTGGGTGCTCGGCAACCATGACGTCTCGCGCCCGGTGAGCCGCTACGGGTCGACGGCCCGGGCCCGGGCCGGCCTGCTCACGACGCTGGCCCTGCCGGGGGCGTACTACCTGTACCAGGGCGACGAGTTGGGCTTGCCGGACGTCGATGTTCCCCCGGAGATGCGGCAGGACCCCATGTGGCAGCGGCTCGGGGTAGGGCGGGACGGCTGTCGCGCCCCGATGCCGTGGGACTCCCGCGAGCCGCACACCGGCTTCAGCACCGTCGATCCGTGGTTACCCGAGGGTCCGGATTGGCCGGCCCTGGCGGTCGACGTGCAGGCCGACGACCCGATGTCGACGCTCGTGCTCACCCACGGCGCCCTCGCGGTGCGCAAAGCGATCCCCGCCCTGGGGCTCGGCACCGGCGAGCTGGTCTGGCACGACGCGCCCGACGGGGTGCTCCTGTTCGAGCGGCCGGGCTCCCCCGCCGTCGTCTGCGCAACGAATTTCGGTTCCACCGCCATCGAGCTGTCGCTGCCCGGACGGCTGCTGCTTGCGAGCGCGCCGCTCACCTACGACGGCGAAACGCTCAGGCTGCCGGCAGATGCGGCGGCGTGGATCGTCCCACGCTGACCAGATCCCGGTTGCGGTGCCGGAATCCGCCGGAGGCGGCGCTAGGATGAGGGCGTTCCCGGGTGAGCACGTCGTGCGACATCTCGTGGACCGCGACCACGATGAACCGGTATCTGTCGAGCCGGTTCTCAACCAGGCGCCGGACGTCAGCGGCGAACCGGTCGGCGCCGGCGTCTCGGGGGATGTGCCCCGAGGTGGAGCAGCACGTCATGTGACGTGCCGTCTCGGCGAGGTCGTGCAGCCAGGTCGTTTTGCAGCACGGGCGTGCTGCGACCGACGGATCAGTAATCCGAGGAGAGCACGTGGCCACAGGAGCCCGGCGTCGTCCCGATGCCGGCCGTTCCCCGGCTCAAGGACAGCGCCGGAAGAGTGTGCGTCAGGAAGACGGGCCCATACCGGTGCTCGAGAAGGCCGCGCGCACGGTCGAGACGGCCGTGCAACGCGGCCGGGTTACGGCGACGACTCGTGACACGTTCCAGGCCGTTGCGCTGCTGGTGCGCGAGTTGCGCGACCAGGTTGCCGCGGAAGACCTGAGCGAGGCCCGGCGCAACGCGCAGCTGAAGCGGATCAACGCCATCGCGACGATCCTGGCCCGGACAGCCGCCGGCACCAGCTCGTTGCTGGCCCTTCTCGCCGAGGACGCCGATCCGCCCGACGAGGCCAGCTCGGTCCTGCGCGAGCTGCGGCGCGCCACCGGCCTGGAGGCGGCCGCCCCGCCGGCTCCCACCGAGTCGGACGAACTCGCCGCCAGGACCGAACGTCGCGTCGTACCGCAATCGGTCATCTCCCGGCAGCTCGCCAACCCATTCCTCGCGCCGGACTTCTCCGCGGTACAGGCCCCGCGCCCCCAGACCCGGCGCCTGTCCAGCTGGGAGCTGCTCGGTCCGCTGCTGCGCGCGTTCGAGACGGCGTCGGGTGGGGCCTCGTCGTGCATGACCCTTCCTCCTCCGACCGCGATCCGCGGCCTGGCCGGGCCGGGACTCATGCCGCACCAGGCGCAGGTCGTCGCCGCCGCCGGCGCGGGCCACCGGACGTTCCTGCTCGCCGACGAGCCGGGACTCGGCAAGACCGCACAAGCTTTGCTGAGCGCCCAAGCCGCCCACGCCTACCCGCTGCTCGCCGTCGTCCCGAACGTCGTCAAAACCAGCTGGGCCCGTGAAGCCGGGATCTGGACCCCCACCCATCCCGTCACCGTCGTGCACAGCGACGGCGAGACGGTCGACGCCTTCAGCGACATCGTCGTCATCAACTACGACGTGCTCGACCGACACGTGGACTGGCTCGGCGCGCACGGGTTCCGCAGCATGGTGGTCGACGAGGCGCACTTCATCAAGAACAAGTCGTCTCAGCGCTCGCAGAACGTGCTCGAGCTGTCCCGGCGGATCCGGTCCCGCACGGTGCGACCGCTGCTCATGGCCCTCACCGGTACGCCGCTGATCAACGACATCGAGGACTTCCTGGCCATCTGGCAGTTCCTGGGCTGGATCGGGGACGAGGAGCCCGGCCCGGAACTCATGGGGGCCCTCGAACGCAACGGCCTCACCCCCGTCGACTTCGGCTTCTACCCCGCCGCGCGGGCGGCCGTGATCGAACTCGGCATCGTCCGCCGACGGAAGGCCGACGTCGCCGCCGACATCCCGGCCCGTCGCGTCGCCGACCTGCCGGTGGAGCTCGAGGGCGGCCTCGGCCGGTCGATCCGCGAGGCCGAGCGGGCACTGGCACGTCGCCTGGTCCAGCGCTACGAAAGTGCTTTGGCCGCACGCGCCGAGGCAGCTTCTGCGGGCCGAGTCGACGGCATCGACCAGGCGCTCGTGCGACAGGTCGCCACGTGGGAACGGCGGGACGCCAAGGAGGCGAGCGGCGAGGGAAGCGTCTTCGGCCTGATGCGCCGGATCGGTCAAGCCAAGGCAGTCCTCGCCGCCGACTACACAGCTCAGCTGTCCCACAACGTGGGCAAGGTCGTGTTCTTCGCCAAGCACATCGACGTGATGGACACGGCCGAGGAAACCTTCGAGCGGCGAGGCATCGGCTACTGCTCGATCCGTGGGGACCAGACGTCACGGGTCCGGCAGAGCAATATCGACGCTTTCGTCAACGACCCGGATGTCGCGATCGCGGTGTGCTCGCTGACGGCCGCCGGGGTCGGGCTGAACCTGCAGGTCGCGTCGAACGTCGTGCTCGCCGAGCTGTCGTGGACCTCGGCGGAGCAGACGCAGGCCATCGACCGCGTGCACCGGATCGGCCAGGACCAGCCGGTGACCGCCTGGCGCATCCTCGCCGCCCAGACGATCGACACCCGCATCGCCGAGCTCATCGACAGCAAGGCCGCCCTCGCCGCACGAGCCCTCGACGGGTCGGACGACGACGTCTCGTCCTCGGTCGACGTCCAGCTCGAAGCGTTGGTCGCGCTGCTCACCGACGCGCTGACTGCCCGTACCTAACGGCCGCCGGATCCGAACGCCTGACCGCTGGGGTCGCTTTTCTGTCGGACCCTCCTGCTTGAATCGAACATGTGAGGATCTTGTAGCGATCCTGTGGGTGGGTAGCGGCGGTCCATGGGCCGGATCGTCTGCGGTGTTGGGGATTCGGCGGCTCGCCGGGGAAGTGCTGGGACGCGCACGCGCGGCGTCCCTAGGTTCCGGGGTTACCACACCAACCGTCACCCC
>DATITC010000164.1:0-4849 GCA_035468175.1 Frankiaceae bacterium
TGGTCGAGGACCGGACCGGCCTGATCGTCCCGAAGGACGACATCGACGCGCTGACCGCGGCGTTGCAGCAGCTCACCGATCCGGCTCGGCGCGGCGAACTCGGCCGGGCGGGCCGGCGGCACGCGGCCACCCACTTCACCGTCGCCCGGATGGCGGACGCCTACCGCGCCGTCTACGACGAGTTACTGGCGCAGCCGCGTCGCCACCGGGTGCGCCCGACTCCGGAGAAAGCCTGACCAGCGAAGAGAGCCTGACCGCCGGAGGAAGCCCGATCAGCCGCTGTAGGGCTCGACGCCGACGATCTCGACGGAGGCGGAGCGCCCGTTCGGCAGCTTGTAGTCCACGGTCTCGCCGGGCCCGTGCCCGGTGACCGCGGAGCCGAGCGGCGACTGCGGCGAGTAGATCGTGAGCGGCGTCGAGTGGTCCTCGCGCGAGCCCAGGACGAAGCGCTCGGTCTCGCTGTCCCCGGCGAAGCGGACCTCGACGATCATGCCGGGACCGGCCTTGCCGTTGCTCGGCGGCGCCTCACCGACGTTGGCGTCGCGGAGGAGCTGCTCCAGCTGCCGGATGCGGGCCTCCGTCTTGCCCTGTTCCTCCTTGGCGGCGTGGTAGCCACCGTTCTCCTTGAGGTCGCCCTCTTCGCGCGCTTCGTTGATGCGGTAGACGATCTCCGCCCGCCCGGGGCCGGAAAGGTGCTCGTACTCGTCGCGGAGACGGTCGTACGCGTCCTGCGTCAGCCAGACCTGCTGCGACATGCACGCTCCTGAAGGAGGGAGGAACTGCTGACCGGCCAGGAGGTGGCCGGGCGAGGACGCAATGCTAACGAAACCGGGCGGGTCGGAGCCACGCGGCGGGCCCGGGCGTGTGCCTCTCAGCCCGAGCGGACGATCCGGCAGGTCTGCAGCACCGCAGTGTCGGCCCGGCGGGTGGTCGGCACGGCCACGGTCAGGGTCGTGTTCTCGTTCCCGTCGGCGCGGGCCGGGATCGGCACGTCGCGGAGGGTCCCGACCCCGCCGTCCTGGTCGGCCGCGACGATGTCGCAGGCCGCGGTCGCCGCCGGCGCCTTGTAGACGGAGAACGTGAAGTCCACGGTGCTGTTGCTGCTGACGACGACCGTCTTGGTGGTCCAGCCGAGCCGGTCCGGCCGCTGCTTCGCGTACAGCGCGCCGGCGGTGGCGATGGCCAGGATGAGGACGGTGGCGAGCACCACCCAGGGAGCGGTCGACCGGCCGCCGAGCCAGGGGATGTCCCAGCTGAGACGCCGCTTCCGGCCCGGCTGCCCGGCCCGCTCGGAGGCACCGCGCGCACTGCGGTCGTCCGGACGGCGCGCGACGGGGATCGCCGGTGTGCGTCCGGAGGATCCGCTCGGCGTCGGCTCGCCGCCGTTCTGCTCAGCCATCAGGAACAATGGTGTCATGGCCGACGCCATACCTACCCCCAGCGAGACCGTGCCCACTATCGGCCGCACCGTCCATCCTGCCGACGGTGCGCCGGCCCGCCGCCGTCTGATGTGCGTGCATGCGCACCCGGACGACGAGTCGAGCAAGGGCGCGGCGACGATGGCGCGTTACGTCCGGGAGGGCGTCGACGTCCTGGTGGTCACCTGCACAGGAGGCGAGGCCGGGTCGGTGCTCAACCCGGCGATGGACCGGCCGGAGGTATGGGAGAACCTGCCCGATCTGCGGCGTACGGAGATGGACCGGGCCCGCGAGATCCTGGGCGTCCGGCAGAAGTGGCTCGGTTTCGTCGATTCGGGGCTGCCGGAGGGCGACCCGCTCCCGCCGTTGCCGGACGGCTGCTTCGCCCTGCAGCCGGTCGAGGAGGCGGCGAAGCCGCTGGTCCAGCTGATGCGGGAGTTCCGTCCGCAGGTGGTGACCACCTACGACGAGAACGGCGGCTACCCGCATCCGGACCACATCATGTGCCACACGATCTCGATGGAGGCCTTCGAGGCCGCCGGTGACGCCGAGCGCTTCCCGGAGCTGGGTGAGCCGTGGCAGCCGTCGAAGCTGTACTACAACACCACCTTCCACAAGGACCGCGTGGTCGCCCTGCACCAGGTGCTGCTCCACCACGGGATCGATTCCCCCTACTCCGAGTGGGTGGAGAAGTGGGTGGACAAGCCGGAGGACGCGAACCGGGTGACCACCAAGGTGCCGTGCGCCGACTACTTCGAGCTCCGCGATCAGGCGCTGCTCGCCCACGCCACCCAGGTCGATCCCAACGGCCGCTGGTTCGCGGTCCCGCTCGAGCTGCAGCGCGCGGTGTGGCCGACCGAGGACTTCCAGCTCGCCCGGTCGAACGTCGAGGTCGGGGCGTTCCCGGAATCCGACCTGTTCGAAGGCGTCCGCGACTCGGACTGATCGCCGCGACGGACAGCCGGCAGCGCCGACCGGGCCGGGCCTCCGGCGGGCGGCCCTGGAACCCAGCGACCGTCGCGGGACGTTGTCCTCATGTCACCAGATTTGCGGTGCCGGAAGGAGTCCGGCGTCCTACGCTGCGAGTCGATCACTTCCGCTCGAATCCGCTAGAAGAGCCTTCACGGCCGAAAGGATCAGCATGGCGCTCTGGAACCAGCTCCGGAATCAGACCCAGTCGATGCAGCAGACGCTCAACGCGAAGAAGAACGACTTCAAGTCGGGTGCCTTCCGCGACGCCACGATGGCGATGTGCGCACTCATCGCCGCGGCCGACGGCAGCGTCGACCCGGAGGAGCGACGCAAGGTCGCGTCGCTGATCAGCCAGAACGAGGTGCTGCAGCACTTTCCAGCCGATCAGCTCCAGCAGGTCTTCAACGACGACGTCGACAAGCTGCAGCGGGACTTCGACTTCGGCAAGGTCAGCATCCTGCAGGAGATCGCAAAGGTGAAGAAGAAGGAGGACGAGGCGCGGGCCGTGATCCAGATCGGAATCATCATCGGCGGCGCCGACGGTAACTTCGACGAGGCGGAGAAGAAGGCCGTGCGGGATGCCTGCCACGCGGTCGGGCTGCCGCCGGCCGAATTCGACCTCTGACAGACGCCGGTCGGGCCGACCCGTTCGGGTCGGCCCGGCGCCGGTGCACCGGTCCCGCGCGCGGGATCAGAACGGACGACGCATGTTCCTCGCCGACGGCGCCTCCCCGGGCGGGCTCGGGTTCCTCATCTTCCTCATCTTCATCGTCGTGGCGATCCTGATCTTCATTGCGATGACGAGGAGCATGCGCAGGATGCGGGCCCACGTGGACCGGGGCGACTTCGGTCAGCCCCAGCCGCCCCAGCCGCCCCAGTCGCCGCAGTCGCCGGCGGACCAGCCGCCCCGCGGGCCGGGAGTCCCGCCGCCCGGTAGCTGAGGGCGCCGGTCAGTCCTCCCCGCCGCCGCCCCGCATCTTCTTGATGCCGCTGCGTCGGCGCTTCGCGGACAGGCGGCGCTCGACCGACCCCCGCGTCGGTTTGGTGGCCCGGCGTCGCCGTGGAGGTGCCCCCGTGGCCGAGCGCAGCAACTCGACGAGGCGCGCCTCGGCCGCCTGCCGGTTGCGGAGCTGGGAGCGCTCCTGCTCGGAGCTCACGGCCAGCACGCCGCCGTCGATCAACCGCGCTTCCAACCGGGCCAACGCACGGGTCCGGTACGGCTCGGGCAGGCCGCGCACGTCCAGCCGGAGCTCCGCGCGGCTGTCGGAGGTGTTGACCGACTGACCGCCCGGCCCGCTGCTCCGGGAGAAGCGCCAGCTCAGATCGCGCTCCGGGATCGTCAGCCCCGGCCGTATCAGCAGATCGGCCACGACACCACGATGCCAGCAACGCTGCGGCAACCTGCCCGCCAGGTGCCCGGCAGCGATTCAGGTCCGTGGGAACTTCCGAGTCGGCGGCGCTGCTTTGTCATGATGTAGTCGCCCCGTGAATGTCCGCGGCTTATGTAGTACGACGACGTACTACTGTCGCTGCGGAAGTGTCGCCTTGATCTCCCGGTCGGACTGGGAGTGGAACGAGCAGCGGGGGGCATCACGCCGTGGCGTGCACGAGTGGGGCTGGCCGGGAGGACGCTGCAGTGGCGGAGGATCTCCGAATTAGCTTTGTCGAACTGCAGGAGTTGCTCTCCGAGACCGAGACGTTCTCCGGATTCCTGGCCGACCTGACCGACGTGGCGAAGCGCAGCTTCCGCGAGGAGGTCTACTGCAGCATCACGCTGCTCCGGGACGGTCGCCGGGAAACCGCGGCCAGCAGCGACGACCTCGCCACGTTGGCGGACGAGGCGCAATACAGCGAGCAGACCGGGCCATGCCTCACCGCCCTCGACGAGGGCACGGAGGTGCTGATTGACGACCTCCGTACCGAGACCCGCTTCGGCAGCTACTCCGAGAAGGCGGTCGCGCTCGGCCTCCGGTCGGTGGTGGCGCTGCCGATGCCTGGCCCGGACCGGCCGGTCGGGGCGCTGAACCTGTACTCGCCGACCGTCGGCGCGTTCTCCGATGCCACGCTCACTCGGGCGCGGATGCTGGCCGCTGCGGCGTCAGGCGCGGTCGGAGTGGCGCGCCGAATCACCGAGCAGGCACAGCTCAACGAGGACCTCAAGGCGGCGATGGCCTCCCGCCGTGTCATCGACCAGGCTCTCGGCATCACGATGGCGCGTGAGGGCTGCAACGCCGACACGGCTTTCGGCCTCCTACGGCGGTCCTCGCAGAACGAGCACAAGAAGCTCCGCGAGGTGGCGTTCGAGCTCGTCACCCGTACCGGTGGGGTGCCTCCGCCCGAGACACCGGTGTTCCAGCCGGCACCCCCGCGCTGAGCTGTCGGCCTCAGCGGCCGCCCCAGACGGCCCGGGCCCCGCTCTCGCCGGTCTGCAGCACGACGTAGAGCGCGATCAGCGCCGC
>DATITC010000165.1:0-17627 GCA_035468175.1 Frankiaceae bacterium
ATGTCGGCGGCCAAGTGGACGATGCTGCGGCCGGGCCGGTGGGCGGCGGCCCTGCGAGCCGGCCGGTTGGGCCGGGTACTCGGCCGGCACCGGGACCGCATCGGCGCGCTGCCTCCGCCGCTCGCGGCCTGGACCACGACGCGCGACCTTCCCCGCCCGCCCGCGCAGACCTTCCGCGACTGGTGGGTCAGCGAGGGCCGCGACGGCGGCCGGTCGTGACCGCCCGGGACGAGGTGCTCGCGCGGATCCGGGCCGCCCACGAGGTCGCACCGATGCCATCCCCGACAATCCCGCGCGGCTACCGGACCCGGGACGGCCGTTCGGCGAACGAGCTGGCCGACCTGCTCGAGGAACGGCTTGTGGACTATCACGCGACGGTCCACCGCGGCGCCGACCTCGGGTCGCTCATCGGCTCGGTACTCGAGCAACGGCACCTGTCTTCGATCGTGCTGCCGGCCGGGGTACCAGAGGCCTGGCGCGCCGCGATCCCGGCGACGGTGCGGCAGCTGGAGGACGACCCTCCGCTCACCCCGACCGAGCTGGACGAGATCGGTGGTGTCGTCACCGGCTGCCGGCTCGCCATCGCCGAGACCGGGACGCTGGTACTCGACGGCGGCCCGGACCAGGGCCGGCGGATGCTCTCGCTGGTGCCCGACTACTGCCTGGCCATCGTTCGTGCCGACCAGATCGTCGGCAGCGTGCCGGAAGCGGTCGCGGCACTCGATCCTGCCCGCCCGCTGACGTGGGTCAGTGGTCCGAGCGCCACGAGCGACATCGAGCTGTCCCGGGTCGAGGGTGTGCACGGCCCCCGCACGCTGGACGTGGTCCTGCTCGGCTGACCGGTCGTTCCGGACGCTTCCTCCCCGAGGGCGGGAGGTCGAGCCAGCCCCGGCGTGCAGGCCCTGCAGCTTCTGTGGCATAAGGCTCATGGCCAGTTGGTTGTGACCGACAACTAACTGGGCATACATTGCTTGTCACAACCAAGGAAAGGGGCGGCATGTCGAACGCCACACCCCTCGCGCAGCCGGCCACCCACGAGCTGATGAACGCCGTCCGGTCGCTGTTCACCTGCACCCGCAAGGTGCGCAGCTGGGTCTCCGACGCCGGTCCGATGACCATGCTCGGCGTCGTGGCCGAACACGGCGAGGCACGGGTCGGCAGCATCGCCGCCGCGCTGCTCATGGACGTATCCACCGTCAGCCGGTCGCTCACCGCCCTCGGCAAGGAGGGGTTGGTGCAGTGGCGCGCCGACGAGTCCGACCTGCGGTCTCACCTGGTGAGCTGCACGCCCGCCGGCCTCGCCCGGCTCACCGAGCGCAGAGCTCAGATGGGCGTCGAACTCGACCGCCGCCTCGACGACTGGCCAGAGGCCGACGTCGCCGACCTGAGCCGCCTCCTGAACCGGTTCGTCACCAGCCTGCTCGCCGAGCCCTCCAGTACCGCGACCTCCGACACCGCGACCCCGCTGTCCACTTCAACCGCGAAGGAATCCGCATGACCGCGGTTGCCGAAGCCCCCACTCAACGCCCCGCCGACTCGTCCGGCACGGCCAGCTCGATGAGCCACCGGCAGATCCTCGAGGCCCTGTCCGGGCTGCTGCTCGCCATGTTCGTGGCGATGCTGTCCGGCACGGTCGTCAGCAACGCGCTACCGCGCATCGTCGGCGACCTGCACGGCAGCGAGACGTCCTACACCTGGGTGGTCACCGCCACCCTCCTCACGCTGACGGCATCCACACCGCTGTGGGGCAAGCTCTCCGACCTGATCAACCGCAAGCTGCTGATGCAGATCGCGATCTTCATCTACATCTTCGCATCGCTGTTAGCCGGACTGTCCCAGTCCACGTCATTCCTCATCGCCTGCCGCGCCGTCCAGGGTGTCGGCGCCGGCGGCATCCTCGCGCTGACCCAGGTCGTCCTCGCGGCGATGGTCTCCCCCCGAGAACGCGGTCGCT
Source organism: Frankiaceae bacterium (assembly GCA_035468175.1). Lineage (GTDB taxonomy): Bacteria > Actinomycetota > Actinomycetes > Frankiales > Frankiaceae > JAVEDQ01. The sequence goes on from DATITC010000165.1 coordinate 1,955, forward strand.
ACAGCGGCTACCTCGGCGCGGTGTTCGCCATTGCCACGATCTCCGGCCCGCTGCTCGGTGGCGTCATCGTCGACACGTCCTGGCTCGGCTGGCGCTGGTGCTTCTACGTCGGTGTGCCGTTCGCCGCAGCCGCGCTGATCGTGCTGCAGAAGACCCTGCGGCTGCCCACGCTGCGGCGGGAGGGCGCCACGGTCGACTACCTCGGAGCGGCGCTCATCGTCTCCGGCGTCAGCCTCCTGCTCATCTGGGTGTCGCTGGCCGGGAACGAGTTCGACTGGGCCTCCGGCCAGAGCGTCGGGATGGTGGTGGGTGGTGTGGTGCTGCTGGCCCTCGCCGTCCTCGTCGAGCTGCGGGTCAAGGAGCCGATCATCCCGCTCAGCCTGTTCCGGCACCGCACCATCGCGCTGGCCACGATCGCCAGCCTGTTCGTCGGCGTCGCCCTGTACGGCGCGACCATCTTCCTCAGCCAGTACTTCCAGATCAGCCGCGGCAAGACCCCCACGGTCTCCGGGCTGCTGACGATGCCGCTGATCCTCGGCCTGGCGCTCTCGTCGCTCGTGGTCGGTCGGATCATCACGAAGACCGGCAAGTGGAAGCGCTTCCTGGTCCTGGGTGCCGGCCTGACCGCCGTCGGCTTCGGGCTGCTCGGGACGATCCGCGTCGACACGAGCGGCGTCCTCGTCGCCGTCTACATGGCCATCGCGGGTGTCGGCGTCGGTATGACCATGCAGAACCTGGTCCTGTCGGTGCAGAACACCGTCTCCATCCGGGAGCTGGGGTCCGCGACGGCCACCGTCTCGTTCTTCCGGTCCCTCGGTGGCGCGATCGGTGTCTCGGTGCTCGGCGCCGTGCTCGCCGCCCACGTTCGCACCGACATCGCTTCGGGCCTCGCCGCCCGCAACATCCCGGCGGGCTCGATGTCGGGATCGAACAGCTTGCCGAACCCGGCAACGCTGCCGCCCGTGGTGCGGACCATCGTCGAGAGCGCGTACGGACGCGGGACGGCGGGGGTCTTCCTCCTCGCCACCCCGCTGCTCATCCTGGCGTTCCTGGCGGTCCTCGCCATCCGTGAGGTGCCGCTGCGTACCAGCACCACAGACGCTGGTGAGGCGGCCGCGGTCGCGGCTCCCGTCGAGCCCCTCGGGGGCAACGCGCTGCCTGTGCGAGGTTGAGGGCATGGCAACGCTGCTCACCATCAACGACTCGACACCGCAGATCGCCGAGGACGCGTTCGTCGCCTCGAACGCCGTGGTGGCCGGGAAGGTCACCTTGGGGCCGAAGAGCTCGGTCTGGTACGGATGCGTGCTGCGGGCCGAGATCGAGCCGATCACGATCGGGGCGTCGTCGAACATCCAGGACCTGTCGGTCGTGCATACCGACCCAGGCTCCCCCGCCGTGATCGGTGAACGGGTGACGGTCGGCCACCGCGTGGTGCTGCACGGCTGCATCATCGAGGACGACGTGCTCATCGGGATGGGTGCGGTGGTGATGAACGGCGCGCTCGTGGGTGCCGGCGCGGTGATCGCGGCGGGAGCCGTCGTCACCACCGGCACCCTCGTGCCGCCCGGGACGCTCGCCGCCGGCATACCGGCGAAGCCGCTGGAGCGGCCGGTACCCCCCGTGCCGCGCATCAACGTGGCGGCCTACGAGCACCTGGCGGACCTGTACCGCGCCGTCGACGGCATCGACTGAACCTCCGTGGGCAGGGCGACGGTATGGCCATCACAACCCGCAGTTACGCCCACGTGCGACTCACCGTCACCGACATCGAGAGGTCCCGGAAGTTCTACGAGGACGTCTTCGCCCTCCCGGTCGCCTTCGAGGTCCCGCCGGACGCCGACGAGCAGACCCGCGAGCAGCTGAGCTTCCTGTTCGGCGGTGTGATCTACCAGCTGGGAGACTCGCTGCTCGGCCTGCGCCCGGTGGCCGACGACACCTTCGACGAGGACCGGGTGGGGCTCGACCACGTCAGCTTCGGCGTCGGCTCGAAGTCGGATCTCGATGAAGCGGCCAGCTTGCTCGACTCCCTCGGCGTGCGGCACGCGGGCGTCAAGGACATCGGCGCCGGCTACATCCTCGAGTTCCGGGACCCCGACAACATCGCGCTGGAACTGTTCGCACCGAAGGGCTGACCCGCCGGCCCCTGGCCCGCGATCGGGTGGTTCACAACTGGTCCGCAACGATGCGGCCCTTGCTCTCCTGGACGGTCCCGACGACCACCACGACGAGCACGAGAAGGGCGAGGGCTCCGACCACGAACAGCGCCGGCAAGGAGACAGCCGCGTCCGCGACCGCGAGCAGCGCGGCCGCGGCTGGCCACAGCCACCCGCTCGCCCAGCGACCAGTCAGCGCATTGTTGGTGAGGCTCACCGAAGCCAAGAACACGGCCACGCCGCCGCAGAGCACCAGGCGCGTCCACTGCGAGGGTTCGTTCTGGGAACTCTCGAGGATCATGTGCTCGATGCCGACGCCGACGGCGGCCAGACCGAGCGTGATGGGCAGATGTCCGTAGAAGAAGATGTCCTCGCCGAGGCGGCGTCCGTTGTCCGACGCCTCGAGAAGTAGCTGTTTCGCCGTCCCGCCGCCCAGGTCGAAGGCGACCCACCAGAGACCAGCGGCGAGGACGAAACACACCGTCCCTACGCCGACCGCCTGCAGTGTCCACTGCACGTCGTGCACGCCGCTGGCGACCGCTGCGACGGATTCGCCGAGAACGAGGATGACGAAAAGTCCCAGCCGCTCCGGCAGGTGCTCCAGGTGCACCGGCACCCAACCGGGGGCGAAGGTCGCACCGATCGGCACCAACACATCCACGGCCAACCCGATCGCCCACAGCACGTAGCGCCAGGGGTGGGGAACGGCCAGGGAGACGGACCAGAGCGTCGCCGCCGCGCCGGAGCCGAGCAGGTAGAGCTGGATCTTCGGACGCGCATCGGGCACGGACCGCCACGCTCGCGCATACTGCGCGAACACCAACAACCGCAGGATGACGAAGCAGAGTGTGAACGGCACGACCCGCTTGCCGGTTGCGTCCGAGGCCGACGCGGCCAGGCCGATGACGCCGAGCATGCTGGCCAGCTTCATCACCCTGAACACCACGTCGTCGGTGTCGAAGCGGTTCGCGTAGAGCGTCGGGGACGCCCATGACCACCAGGTCACCACGTATAGGCCGACAAAGACCAGCACGCCGCGGCCCGACAGGTCCTTGCTCAGCACACCGGCGAGTTCGGCGACGACCAGGACGAAGGCCAGGTCGAAGAAGAGCTCCAGCCGCGAGGCCGAGCGCGCGAGGTCGGTCTGCAGCCCGGGCGGGCTGCTGAGCTTCACCATGAGGACCACATCATGAGTAGAACTGCCGCGACGGGGTTGTCTGAAACGGCAAAGTAGTTGCCTCAGCAGGCGGTGGAGCCCGCCGCTCGGGCGTAGCGGTCCGCGAGCTGCTGCACCGCCGCCACCAGCTCCGGTGAGTCGACCACCTCGAAGTCCGCGTCGAGCACGCCCAGCCAGAACGCCAGGTCGTCGGCGGGCAACGGCCGGAGTGCGAATCGGTGACCGACGGTGCGCTGCTCGGAGAGCCGGTCCATGCGGAAGGTCCGCCAGTCGTCGCGCTCGAGGTCGAAGGCGACCAGGTACCACCGTCGGCCGTAGCTGACCAACCGGTAGGGCTCGACCCTGCGCTCGGTGCCAGAGCCCGCATGGTCGCTGTAGTGGAAGCGGAGGATCTCCCGGTCCCACGCTGCCGCCGCGATCACGGCCAGCGCCGTGCCGTCGACCTGCGGCCCACGACGGGCACCGGTCACCCGGACGGTGTGGGACTGCAGGGCGTCGACCCGCCGTCCCAGCCGCTGCGGCAGGACTTGCTGCAGCTTGGTCAGCGCTCGGAGCGCGGTTCCTCGATGCCCTCGACCGCCTGCCCCGCGGCGGTTCGCAGGCTGACGACGATCGCCACGCGGGGAGCGGCTCCGGGTCGAGGGCCGGTGCGTCGGTTGCGCGGACCACATCTCGGGTGATTCGCTCTCGTCCCGAGTGCTGGAGGATCTCCATGACCGAGCCGCGCTATGACCGTCCGGGCTGGTTCACGACCAATGTCTTCAACCGGTTCGTCCGCTTCCTGACGCGGCGCGGGCTCAGCGTCTACGGCTCCCGCGAGCTGCGCGTCCGCGGCCGGAAGAGCGGCGAGTGGCGGACCACACCGGTCAACCTGCTCGACTTCAACGGCGAGCGCTACCTGGTGGCGCCCCGCGGGACGACGCAGTGGGTGCGCAACCTGCGCGCGATCGGCACCGGCGAACTCCGGGTCGGGCGCCGTACCGAAGCCTTCCGCGGGGAGGAGCTGCCCGACGCCGACAAGACGCCGATCATCCGCGAGTACCTCCGCCGCTGGGCGTGGGAGGTCGGCGCCTTCTTCGAGAACCTGGACGCGAACTCCGCCGACGAGACGATCCTCACTGCGGCGCCCGGCTTCCCGGTCTTCCGGGTGGTGCGTACATGACGTCCCTCAGGCGCGTAGCAGCTTGAAGGCGTGACCCCACACATTGTTCCGGATCCCGTAGAGCACCCACGCCAGGCACATCGGCTCCAGATAGCGGCTGGCCTCGATGCCCCCGAGGTCGGCGGAGTCCCAGCCGGTCTCCTGCAGCAGCGCGACGACCGTGGCCTTGGCGTCGTCGTCATTGCCGGCAAGGAACATGGTCGGCGGTCCGTCCGCGAACTCGGGGTCGACCATCTGCGCGTTGCCGACGGTGTTGTAAGCCTTCACCACCCGCGCGCCCGGGGCTGCCCGCTGGACCCGCTCCCCCAGCGAGTCGTCGAATCCGACGAACAGTCCGGGCGCGCCCGAGGAGAAGTCCAACGGGTTGGTGGCGTCGACGAGGATCTTCCCGTCGAGCGGCGCGGCGAGTTCCGCAACCAGATCCGCTGCGATGCTGCCGTGGACAGCCAGGACCACGAGGTCGGCCGAGGCGACCACCTCCGCCGGTGGCCCCACCGCGAAGTCCTCGACCTCTGACTTGCGAGTACCGATGGTGACGTCGTGGCCGTGGGACCGGTAGCCCCGCGCGAGCGACGGTCCTACCTGACCGCTACCGAGAATGGCGATGCGCATGGCAGAGCCGAACCGCTCAGCGTTCCGGTTTTGTTCCACCGGTTGCCCATGATGGCTCTGAGCCGCAGAAATGTCGTAGGTGCGCGGGAGCATCGGCGGCATGAGACCCGTGTCGACACTGCCCGTCCCCGTCCCACTCGAGGAACCGACCGACGCCGAGGCCCTGTCGGCACTCAGCAAAGATCAGCTCGCTGACCGGCTCACGACCTGGGCCGGACGGATCGCCGCCGGAGAAGCCCGGCTCCTGCTCTACCTCGGCGAATTCGACGAACGCAACGGCTGGTCCGGCGTCGGCATGCTCTCCTGCGCCCAATGGCTGTCCTGGAAACTCGGAATGGGCCTCAAAGCCGCCGGCGAACGCGTCCGCATCGCCAAGGCCCTCCGAACCCTGCCGAGAATCCGCGCCGCATTCACCGCTGGCCGACTCTCCTACAGCCAAGTCCGAGCACTGACCCGCATCAGCACGGCCGATAACGAACACATCTTCCTCGATACCGCCCGGCACGCCTCCGGCGGCCAACTCGAACGCCTCGTGGGCGGTATCCGACGGGCCCAGGCCATCCAGGACCGAGCCGAAGCGAAGAAGGCCGCCGCCGCTGCTGGCTCACCACCTCCGCCTCCGGCTGCGCTGGCCCGCACCCGCTACGACGCCGACGGCAACTTCGTCCTCACCCTCACCTGCCCCGCCGAGCAGGCCACCGCCCTGCTCGCCGCCCTCGACGCCGCCCGCAGCGACGTCGACAGCTCCGGGGAATCTTCCGACGCCCAATCCTCCGCGGAGGACGCCACACCTCCGGCTCGTGCCAGCCTCGCCGACGCCGTCCTGCGCCTCGCCCACCGCTACCTCGACGTCCGAGCTCACGACCACCCCGCCAAGGTGCGCCGCGACCGAGCGAAGCTCACTGTCAACATCGACCCCCTGTCCGGCTGGGCACGCCTCCCCGACGGCGAACTCCTCCCACCCGGCACCCTCGATGCCGTCAGCCTCCCGCGCCCCAGGCAGCCGCTTCGACCTCTCGGCCCCGACGAGCTGACCAGGCACGACAGCGGCCGTGGTCGCCGCGAAGCCACCCAGGCGCTACGCGACCTCCTTGGCACCCTGGACGGCGAACACTGCCGCTACCCGGGCTGCCAACGTCGCCGCAAGCTCCATGCCCACCACGTGATCTGGTGGTCCAACGGCGGCCCCACCGACCTTGCCAACCTCGTGCTGCTCTGCTCTCGCCACCACACCCTCGTCCACCGCGACGGCATCCAACTCGTCCTCCATCCCCACACCAGGGCACTACAAGTCGCCACCCAGGACGGCACCGCTGTCCCCCACCGACCCCCGCTGCCGTGGCGACCCGCCGCCGAAATCGACCCGCTCGGCACGATCGGTGCCAAGACCCTTCCACCCGAGGCCACAGACCGACTCAACCTCCACTACGCCGTCAGCGTCCTCCTGCAATGGGCCGCCTGACGTCGGCGGCTATCCGCGAGATCCTCCGCGGAGGACTGTCGGGTGGGGTGGTCGGTGCGGCTTTGAGCGTTTCTCTCTCACTTAGAGACTGCCCAGCTCGAACCAGACAACCTTGCCGGGGGAGCTCCGGTGCCAGCCCCATGTAGTGGCCAGGGCGTCGACCAGCCCAAGGCCGCGCCCACTCTCCGCGTCGAGAGCGGCGTCATCGTGAACAGGCGGCTCGGGCGACGCGTCCTCGACGCTCACCATGAGCACCGGTTCGGTTTCAACGCCGATGATCAAGGGGCTGCCGACGGCGTGTCGGACCGCGTTGGTGACGACTTCGCTGACCAACAGAAGTGCGGTGTCCACGACGTCGGTTGGACAATTGCGCAGGGCCTCAGCGACGAGGGCACGTGCAAGAGCGGGGCTCCGCAGGCTGCTCGGCAACGCGAGTGTGGCTCGCGGCGACCCGTCGAGACGTCGGGCTAAGGCCCAGGCCGCGTCGTCCCGCGCGGGATCTCGGCCGAGGTCCGCCTTGGGGCACGCCGCAATGCGCATCGGCAGGACGCCGTGCGACAACGGCGTGGGGGGGAGGGATGGGAAAGGTTGTGCCATTTCGACTCACTTGTGTCGTCCTGATCGTGCAGGACGGGCCACCAGGAGTCTGGGGGTGGCTTCCGCGCTCAAACAGCACACTGCCGAAGTCCAGGGCAGCCGCAAAAGCGGCATACCCGGCCCCCTATACGCGTAAGCCTACTTTGACTATGGCCTCGGCCACCGAGCGCAGTGACGTGCTGTGTTGACGAGCGTGTCCGCGGATGGCCTGGAAGGCCCCGTCGACGGAGACGCCGCTGTGGCCGGCGGTGATGCCCTTGGCCTGCTCGATGACAATCCGGGACTCGAGTGCCTGCTGGAGCTGGTCGTTGAGCTGCTGCTGTTGCTGCCGTTTCGAGGCGTTGACGAGAAGGCCGGTTGCCATGTCTGCCAGCACCCCGGCGACGGCGATGTCCTCGTCAGACCAGTCCCGCGGCCCGGATGCGTACAGGTTCAGCGCGCCGATGACCTCGTCCGCAAGGCGCATCGGAACTCCGGCGACTCCGGCGATGCCGGCCTGGGCGGCCGCGGAAACGTAGTCCGGCCATTCGTCGGCCCGTTCCGACACATCCCGGACGCAGACCGGAAGCCCCGTCTCGTAGGCGTCCCGGCACGGACCGAGCTGATACTGCTGTTGGACGCGCTCGAGCGTTCCAGACGCCTCGTTGACCGCCGAGAAGAACTGCAGCCGTCCCCCCTCGCTCAGACTGACCCCGGCCCCGGCGAGGTTGAGGACGGCGGTGACGCTTTCCGCCAAGTCGGAAAGCACGTTCTCTACGTCGTAGGCGGCGGGCAACGCCCTGGCGAACCCGGACAGGGTGCGCAGGAAGAGCGGCTGGTCGTACACGGCACGTCCTCGAGGTTGCACCGCCCGAGATAGGCGGCTCACTGCAACGCGAAACCTGAGGCTCAAGAATCTGCCACCGAGGCAGAGCGCCACTGCTTATCACCTCGTACCCTCGCGGGCCCCAGGCCACGCGTCTTGCGGCTCAGCGCACAGTGAGAACGATCTTGCCAAGCGCCTGCCGCTCGTCCAGCAACCCCACGGCCTTGCCCGCTTCTGCGAGCGGGAAGGTCGCACCGATTACCGGGTCGAGGGCACCTGACTCGATGTGCGGCTTCAGCTCGGCCCACTGCTCCTGCAGGTAGCTCGGGTCCCGCATCCAGAAGGCACCCCAGCCGACGCCGACCACCGCGATGTTGTTGAGCAGGAGCCGGTTCACCTTGACGGTGGGAATCTCACCCTCGGTGAAGCCGATGACCAGCAGCCGCCCCTCCCGGCCCAGCGAGCGCAGCGAGTCGGTGAACCGGTCGCCGCCCACCGGGTCGACGACCACGTCGACGCCCTGACCGCCGGTGATCTCCTTGACCCGCTCGCGGAAGCCGTCCGAGGAGACGACCTCGTCCGCCCCAGCGCGACGCGCGACGTCCGCCTTCTCGTCCGACGACGTCACCGCGATCACCTTCGCGCCGAGCGCCTTGGCGAGCTGCACGGCCGCGGTGCCGACTCCGCCGGCGGCACCGTGCACCAGCACCGTCTCGCCGGCACGCAGACCGCCCCGCCGGACGAGCGCGAAGTGCACCGTCAGGTAGTTCATGGGCAGTCCGGCGCCGGCCTGGAAGGACACCGACTCCGGCAGCGGGAACACCGCCTGCGGCATCGCGGCCACGACCTCACCGAAGCCACCGAGACCCGGGAACGCGGCGACCCGATCCCCGGCCGAGAAACCCGATCCCTCGGGCGCCGCACGCACGACGCCGGCCACCTCCGAGCCCGGGACGAACGGCAGCGGCGGCTTGATCTGGTACTCGCCGCGGCTCTGCAGGACCTCGGGAAAGGTCACTCCCGCGGCGTGCACGTCGACCAGGACGACACCGTCAGCAGATGGCTCGTCGACCTCCACCACCTCGAGTGCGGACGGTCCGTCGAGGCTCGTGATCTGTACGGCGCGCATGGTGGGACGCTAGCTGACGCCGCCGGCGGGCTGCGGCACGGCTTTTTCGGTGGAGCGCGACGGACGACCGATGACGTTGCCGATCTCCTGCCGGGCGACGCTGCGCAGGTGCACCTCGTCCGGCCCGTCGGCGAGCCGCAGGGTGCGGGCACCGGCCCACATGCTGGCGAGCGGGGTGTCCTGACAGACACCCATCCCGCCGTGCACCTGGATGGCCCGGTCCAACACGGCCAGCGCCACCCGAGGTGCGATGACCTTGATCGCCGCGACCTCGGTACGGGCGCCCTTCGGCCCGACGTTGTCGATGAGCCACGCCGTCTTCAAGGTCAGCAGGCGGGCCTGCTCGATCTCGAGCCGCGACTCCGCGATCTGCTGCTGCACGACGCCCTGATCGAGGATCGGCTTGCCGAAGGCGACCCGGGAGGATGCGCGCTTGACCATCATCTCGAGCGCCCGCTCGGCCATGCCCAGGGCCCGCATGCAGTGGTGGATGCGGCCGGGGCCGAGACGCGCCTGCGCGATCATGAAGCCGTCGCCCTCGTTGGCGATGAGGTTGTCCGCCGGCACGCGGACGTCGGTGAAGCGGACCTCGCTGTGTGATTCGCGGTCGTTGTAGCCGAAGACGCTGAGGCTGCGGACGACTTCGACACCGGGGGTGTCCTTCGGCACAAGGATCATCGACTGCTGCTTGTACGTCGAGGCGTTCGGGTCGGTCTTGCCCATCAGGATGAAGATCTGGGTGCGCGGGCGGCCCGCGCCGCTGATCCACCATTTGCGGCCGTTGATGACGTACTCATCACCGTCGCGGACGACCTGGGTCTGGATGTTCGACGCGTCGGACGAGGCCACATCGGGCTCGGTCATCGCGAAAGCTGAGCGGATCTCACCGTCGAGCAGCGGACGTAGCCACCGCTCCTTCTGGGCCGAGGTGCCGAACAAATGCAGCACCTCCATGTTCCCGGTGTCCGGGGCGGCGCAGTTGATCGACTCCGGGGCCAGCTCGATGCTCCGCCCAGTCTGCTCGGCCAGCGTCGCGTAGTCGGTGACCGTAAGCGGGTGACCCTCACCCGGCAGGAAGAGGTTCCACAGCCCGCGCTTGCGCGCCTCGGCCTTCAGGTCCTCGAGGAAGGGCGGGTCGTCGTGCGGGCCGTGGCCCTCCTCGCCGCGCCAGTGCTCGTAGGTCTCTTCCATGGGGTAAATGTGCTCGTCCATGAAGGCCCGGAGCTTGTCGAGGTACTCCTGCGCTGCGGGACTGAGGGCGAATTCCATGGTCGAACCTTCCGTTGCGGGTGAGACGGGTCAGGCGGCGGGCGTTCAGGAGGCGGGCTGTTACGCGAAAGTCAGGCTGGCAATCCGCTCACGCGACTGCGCGAGATCGCCGTAGGAAGCGGCGAGCCGCTTGGCCCGCTTGAAGTAGAAGTGCGCGGCGTGCTCCCACGTGAAGCCGATGCCGCCGTGGTACTGGATCATCGCGGCCGTCGTCTGCTTGGCCACGTCGCTGGCCTTCGCCTTGGAAACGGCAGCCGCGAGTTCGACGTCGGGCCGCTGCGTGTCGATGGCGAACGCGGCGTACTTCACCGCGTGCTCGGCCATCGTGACGCCGACGTGCAGGTCGGCCATCGAGTGCTTCAGCGCCTGGAACGAGCCGACCGGCTTCCCGAACTGCACCCGCTCCTTGTCGTAGGCGACGGTTCGGGTCAGCGCCTCGCGGGCCACGCCGACGAGGTCCGCGGCGGCCAGGACGGCGGCTCGGCGCAGCAGGTCGGCGACGACGTCGGGCGTCGCACCCGGGAGCGGCTCGACCGTTTCACCGGTGAGGTCGACGGAGGCCAGCCGCGTCGTCCGGTCGTACTGCTCAACCTGCCGACGCTTCGCGGAACCGAGGTCCACCAGGCCGAGCCCACCGTTCTCGTCGGCGACGACGAGCACGTCCGCGACGGCGCCGTACTCGACCCGTCGGAGCGAACCGCTCGACGGCGGGTCAAGCGCGACGGTCCCGACGGCTTCACCCGCAGCGAGCTTCGGCAACCACGCCGTCTGCTGCTCCGGGGAACCGGCGAGCCGGATCGCTTCGGTGGCGAGCACCGTCGGCAGCCAGGGCCCCGGAACCGCGCCGGCTCCGAGCGCACGGGCGACGACCTGGGCGTCGAGGATGCCGAGCCCGAGCCCGTCGTGCTCCTCGGGCACCGTCACGGCCAGCCAGCCGTACTCGGCGAACGACGACCACAGCTCGCGCGGATGCCCGTCGCCCTCACCGTCGTCGTAGACCGCCCGCACCGCGGTCAGGTCGAAGCGGTCCCGTAGGTAATTGCGCACGCTCGCGTCGAGGGCCCGCTGCTCGTCGGTGAGGCCGAAGTCCATTGGTGATCCTTTACCGGGGTAGCCCGAGCACACGCTCGGCGACGACGTTGCGTTGCACCTGACCGGAACCGCCCCAGATGGTGACCGAACGGCTGTAGAGACCTTGGTTCTGCAACGCGGCGAGATCGGTGATGTCCGCCCCGGAGCTGTCGGCACCCGCGCCGAACGGGCGGCGCACGGTCACGTTGGGGCCGAGCAGGTCGTCGAAGACCTCGAACAGGTCCTGCATCGTCTCCGACCACTGCAGCTTGGTCATCGAGGCCTCGAAACCCAGGTCGCGCCCCTTCTCCACCTCGGACAGGACATGGAAGGAGTGGTAGCGCAGGCACTCGAGTTCGGTGACGACGGCGGCGAGCTCCTGGCGGAGCACCGGGTCGTCGGCGGCGCTACCGCCGTTGCGCGACGTAGCCCGGGCGGCCGCGACGATGCCGGCGAGCTGCTGCCGCATCGCGGTGTACATCCCGAACGCCGACGCGCCGCGTTCGAAGGAGAGCAGCAGCATCGCGGTCTGCCAGCCGTTGCCGATGCCGCCGAGGTTCGCGTCGGCCGGCACCCGGGCGTCGGTGAGGAACACCTCGCCGAACTCCTGGTCGCCGGACATCGTCGTGATGGGCCGGGCCTCGACGCCTGGCTGGTGCATGTCCATCAGCATCAGCGACAGGCCCTGGTGCCGCTGCGAGCCGGGCTCGGTGCGGATCAGCGCGAACAGCTTGTCGCCGTGGATCGCCTGCGTCGTCCAGATTTTCTGCCCGTTGACGACGTACTCGTCACCGTCGAGAACCCCCGACGTGCGGATCGCGGCGAGGTCGGAGCCGGCGCCCGGCTCTGAGAAGCCCTGGCACCAGATCTCCTCGTTGCGCAGGATCGCGCCGATGATGTCGCGCTTCTGCTGCTCACTGCCGAGGACGGCGACCGTCGGAGCTAGGTAGGTGAGGCCCAGCTGGTTGGCGCCGCGAGGAGCCCGCGCGCGGGTCATCTCCTCGTCGTAGATCGCCTTCATGCCCTCGGTGCCGCCGCGGCCGCCCCACTCCTTCGGCCAGGCGATCCCGGCGAAGCCGGCCTTCGCCTTCTCGGCTTCCCACTGCCGGCGCTTCTCGAAGGCCTCGAAGCGGTCGAGCGAGTCCCAGTAACCGGGGGAACTCCACTCGGCGGGGAGGGTCGACTCGAGGTAGGAGCGCAGCTCGGCGCGGAACTCCTCTTCCTCCGGGGTGAAGCTCAGATCCACGGATGACCTCCGGCCGCTCGCGAGACATACTGGCGATGTGTCTCGGACACTACGCCTCGATGGCGGCAACGTAACCGGGGGAGAACCGACGTCCTCCGGCGGGGTCGCCGACCTCGCACGGCTGCTGCCCGAGGGCACGGCCCGCCCGCCGTCGATCCCGGAAACGGTCTTCGACGCCGCGCTACGCCGGGTCGGTGACCTGCAGCGTCTCGACATGCGGGCACTCGCCGCCGAGCTCGGCGTCGGACGGGCCACGCTCTACCGCTGGGTCGGCAGCCGTGACGCGCTGCTGGGTGAGGTCTTCTGGTGGCGGGCCCGCCGCTCGCACGCGCGCGCCGCCCGGGCGTCCGTAGGGCTCGCCGGGCGCGCCCGCATCCTCACCTCGCTGCAGACCTTCCTGACCTCGGCGCAGTCCGATGCGGCACTGCACCGCTTCCTCGCGACCGAGCCGGAGGTCGCGCTGCGGGTGCTGACCTCGCAGGCCGCGCGGGTGCAGGCCGGGTCGATCGCGGTCATCGAACGGCTGCTGGCCGAGGAGACCGACGCCGGCCGGCTGACGCTCGTCATCGACCGGTCGACGCTGGCGTACGTGATCGTGCGGATCTGCGAGAGCTTCCTCTACGCCGATGTCATCGCAGGTCGCGAGGGCGACATCGACCAAGCCATCGCCGTGATCGGACAGCTGCTGGGCCCCGCCGCTGGCTGAGCTCGGCGGAAGAACAAGGGCTGAGAGACCAGAGCCATCGTCCTAGTTCTGGGCGGCGAGCAGCAGCGTCGCGAGCGGCTCGAGAGTGGTCACGAGCTCATCGAGCTCGTCACCCTTGAGGCTCTCGTAGGGCTTTGCCGCGAGGTCGTCGGTAAGCGCCTCGACCCGCTGTTTGACGGTGCACCCCAGTTCGCTCAGCCAACCGTCGTCCCCGATCAGGCCGCGATCACGCATCCCGCCGATCACGGCGGCGAGCTGCGCTGCCGGGAGGTGGTGGATGCGTCCGAACCTCTCCGCCGGCATGCCCATGTCGAGGGCGAGCAGGACGTGAGCCTCGAGGCGGCCGACATCTTCGATCATCAAGGCCGCGATGTGCCCGTCGCCACGATGCTCACGCAGCAAGGAAGCTGCGTGGAAGAGGCGGGCCACCACGTCGTCGGGGGTCGGGATCGCGCGCAGGGCGGCGTACATCGGTCGGCCCTCGAACGGTGCGCTGGTCGCAGCCTTGACCAACAGTTCAGCGGCGCGGGCGAAGTCGGGAGAGTCGACGTGATCGCCGAGTATCCGCCGCAACGCCTTCACACAGCCCAGCTGCCGAGCGGCGAGCGCCGCTTCAGGCGTCGTGGTGCGCCACACCTTTGGGATGTGGCGAGACACCTCGCCGGGAGCGAAGCTGTAGAAGAGCGCGTCCACTACCCCCGCCGGGGCGAGGCCCAGGGGCGCCGCCCGTCCGGCGAAGTAGGTGTCCCAGTAATTGGTGAACCCTAGGGCGAACATCGCCTCGTTGGGTTCGTCGGCCGAATATGGGATGACACCGATCGGCTCGACCAGGTCGAACATCCGGCGAGCCATCGAGGTCATGGTCTCCTCCTCCTGCTGCAGGCAGGCACCCCTTCTGGGCACTCACACTCATTCGGACGAGTGCGCGCCGCCGAACTCATCGCAGAACGACGCCCGACGGGTGGGCTGGCGCTCGCTGTGGGAGGCGCCCGCCTCCGATGAATCCGGCACCGTATGCCCGTCGATATGGACATGAATATCAACGAACCTGACATGCGACCATTCGTGGCGCTGATCGGCACCTGGGCCACGGAGGCGACCCATCCGCAGCTCGAGGGCGTCGTGCCCGGCAGCGTCACCTTCGAATGGCTGGACGGCGGCCGGTTCCTGATCCAGCGGTCCTTACACGAGTCCGACGTGGTCCCGAACTCCATCAGCCTGATCGGTCCGCCCGAAGACGGCGACGGCCTGGTGATGGAGTACTTCGACTCCCGCGGCGTGCGCCGGAGCTACCGCACCTCGCTGGAGAGCGGCGTCTGGCGGTGGTGGCGCGACGTCCCCGACTTCGCCCAGCGGTTCTCCGCCGTCCTCGCACCCGACGGGTTCGAGGGTCACGGGGAGCTCGCCCGCACGCCCGGCGACTGGGGCGGTGACCTGGATATCAGCTACCGGCGAACCAGTCCTGGACCGACGACGAACGGAAAACGGACATGAGCAAGGTCATCGCGAACGCATCGATGTCGCTCGACGGCTACATCGCGAAGGACGACAACACCATCGGCGGCCTGTTCGACTGGCTGCAGAAACCCTGTTCGACTTCACGGGCGGCTGGGCCGGGCGGCACACCATGGACGTGCCGGTCGTCGTGGTCACGCACGAGGTTCCGACCGACTGGGTGAACGCCCACCCGAACGCCCCCTTCTTCTTCGTGATCGATGGCGTCGAAGCTGCCGTGCACAAGGCCCGCGATCTCGCCGGGGACCGCACCGTTGCGGTGGCGGCGGGGACGATCGCCGGGCAGTGCCTCGAACTCGGGCTGCTCGACGAGGTCGCGATCGACCTGGTGCCCGTGGTCCTTGGTGGCGGTCGCCCCTTCTTCGGCGGCGACGTCGACCTCGAGGACCATCCGCTCGGCGACCCAACCCTGTGCATCCAGGGCAACCGGGTCACCCATCTGGTGTTCCCTGCGTCGAAGCGGACGTTCTAGAGCAGGTGCCGGCGCGCCAGCCGGACGAGCCGGCGAGCCGGCCAGAAGAGCACCAGCACTATCAGCGCGACCAGCAGCACCGGGCCGCTGGCGGCGACAAGCCCACTGCAGCCCGCCGGTGAAGCCGTCGACAGCACGGTGCCAGGCCCCCGAGAACCCGTCGTCGGAACGGTGCTACGGCGTGGTCGAGGGCGGTTCGGACACGCTGACCGTCAACGTGGCGAGATCGCTCTGATCGGCGAGCACCCGCTGCTGGCCCTGCAGCTGCTCGATCTGGCTCTGCACCGACGTGATCTG
>DATITC010000166.1:0-12972 GCA_035468175.1 Frankiaceae bacterium
CGACGTGGGTCGGATCGACCAGATCGACATAGGACTGGGCGACGCCGTCCACCGCCAGGAGGAAGGCCCCCGGCCGATCGGCGTCGGCGAGGAGCTCGGCCTCGCCGACGGACACCGTCCAGGAGCCGGGCCGGGGAACGAACGACGCCTGGCGCGGCTCACTCACTGGTGCACCCTCGTCTGGTCGGCGGCTGCCACCTCGGCGTTCTGGAGACGGATTCCACCCGTTATCCCCCAAGATGCCCCGGTCGGACTACCTGGCCAATCGTCCGCGGTTCCGTTGTCGCGGCGTTGACAAGCTGGAGTCAGAGGCAGTGGTGGGCCCGAGCCGCCTATGGTGATGTCGTGCGACAGTCCGCAATGCTGGTAAGTATGACCCTGTCGTCCCGGGATCTGGGGACTTCCTGCCTCGGCTGTCTCGGCAATCGGCAGTGCTGGGTATGTCTCGGACAGGGCAGGAGCGAGCGAGCGGACGGCGGCTTCAGCCCCTGCATCCGCTGTGCGGCAAGCGGAGGATGCACCCTGTGCGGCCCCGCGCCCAGCCCGGCGCCGACGGCGGGCCCGACGACCAGCTCGGCGCACCCCGTGAACCCGTCCGCCCAGATTCTGCTGGCCTGAGCGCTCAGTCGGTCGGGGCCTCTGCCAGCGCGTCCTTCGCTAGGGCAAAGGCCTGGTTGGCGGCGGGGATGCCGGCGTAGATGCTGGTGTGCAGGAGGACCTCGGCGATCTCCTCCCGGGTGAGCCCGTTGCGGAGCGCGGCCCGCAGGTGCAACGCCAGCTCGTCCGGCCGGTCGAGCGCTGTCAGTGCGGCGACCGTGATCGCGCTCCGCATCCGTCGATCGAGCCCGGGCCGCGCCCAGACGTCGCCCCAGGCGTACCGGGTGAGGAAGTCCTGGAAGTCCTCGGTCAGCGGCGACGCTGCCGCGGCGGCGCGATCGACGTGAGCGTCGCCGAGAACCTCTCGCCGGATGCGCATCCCCTGCTCGCGGCGCTGCTGGTCGTCCATGCCGCCCTCGTTCGTGCCGCCCTCGTTCATGCCGTCTCTCCTCTACGCCGTGCGTGTGCCTCGAGTGCCCGGTCGACCAGAGCGTCCGCGGTCTCGGTCCCACTCCCCGGCTGCAGTGCCGCGGTGAGCGTGTCCTCATCGAGCACGGATCGGACCCGGGGCTCGTCACGCAGGACGGTGGCGAAGTCGGTCCCGTCACATCCGGCCCGCCGGACGCACTCCCCGACCAGTTCGTGCGCGACGTCGCGACCCAGCGCCGGGGCGAGCCGGGCCGCCACGCTCTCGGAGTAGAGGAGCCCGCCGGTGAGCTCGAGGTCGGCGCGCATCCGCTCGGCGTCGACCCGAAGGCCGGTGAGGGCAGCGGAGAGCCGGCCCACGGCACCGCCGGTCAACGAGAGCAGCTGCCGCAGCGGCTCCCACTCCGCGTGCCAGCCGCCGGCCGCCCGTTCGTTCTCATGGGCCGCGGCCGCCGTGAACATCGTGGCAACGAGCCCCGGAGCACGCATCGCCGCCGCCCGGACCAGGATCGCGTCGACCGGGTTCTGCTTGTGCGGCATCGCGGTCGATCCCCCGCCGGCGGCCGGCAGCATCTCGGCGAGCTCGCTCTGCGCCAGCAGAACCAGGTCGAGCGCCACCTTTCCGGCGGCGGCCACCACACCGCCGAGAGCGCCGGCGAGCTCGAGCAGTCGCAGCCGGTCGGTGTGCCAGGGCAGCGTCGGCTCGACCAGGTCCAGTCGTCCGGCGAGCGCCCGGACGAGTTCGGTCCCCCTGCCGTCCAGTCCGGTCAGGGTGCCGGCCGCGCCGCCGAGCTGCACCGCGAGCCGTTCGCCCGCCACCGTCGCCAGCCGGTCCCCGGCCTCGTCCAGCGCCACGAGCCACCCGGCGGCGACGCGTCCCACCGTCGTCGGCAGTGCCTGCTGGCCGAGCGTCCGGGCCGCCATCGGGGTGCGACGATGCTCCTCGATCAGCCGGAGCAGAGCCTCGGACGCCCCGTCCACCAGCGTGCGGATCCGCTCGCACGCCAGCTTCGCCACCAGCATCAACGCGCTGTCGAGTACGTCCTGGCTCGTGGTGCCCAGATGCACGAAGGGGCGGGTGCTTTCCGGCACCGCGGCGGTCAGCCCGCGCACCAGCGGATTCACCGGGTTGCCCGCCGCGAGCGCGGCGCGGCCGAGTTCGGCGGGGTTCAGGACCAGGTCGTTCGCCGTCCGAGCGATAGCGGCCGCCGCTTCCGCGGGAATCAGCCCCAGTTCGGCTTGGGCGCCGGCCAGTTCCCATTCGAACCGCAGCATCGCCGCGACCACCGCGTCGTCCCCGATCGTCGCGTCGACGTCGTCGTCGCTGAACAGCGGCTGCAACAGTCCGCCCGGGAGCCAGCCCGACTCAGAGGTCGAAGAAGACGGTCTCATCCGGCCCCTGCAGCACGATGTCGAAGCGGAACGTCGGCTCGGTGCCGGTCTGAGTCGAGGTGCCGGTCTGAGTCGAGATCAGCGTGTGCCGCCGTTCGACCGGGACCGCCGCGAGCACCGGGTCGGAATCGTTCGCCGGCTCGCCCGGGAAGTAGATCCGGGTGACCACCCGGTCGAGCAACCCGCGCCCGAAGACGCTGACGTCGAGGTGCGGCGCCTCCTGCGCCCCGTCCGGCGCCGGCAGCGCCCCGGGGAGGAGCGTAAGGATCGCGTACTGCCCCTCGTCGTCGGTCGGGCAGCGGCCGAAACCGCGGAACCCCTCCCTCGGGCTGTTCCCCCGAGGATCGTCCGGATGGCGGAAGCGGCCGTCCGGGTCGGCCTGCCAGGTCTCGACGAGTGCATCGGTGACCGGCTTACCCGCGCCGTCGACCACCCGTCCGACCAGTCGGATGGCGCCGGGGGTGCCGTCGGGGACGACGTTCGGCCCGTCCGGCCACGGCAACGCGATGTGCAGGAAGGGCCCGACCGTCTGGGACGGGGTCAGCGGCAACGGGGTCAGCGAAACCGGTGTCAGCGAAACCGCCGGCTCACTCATGCGGTTCCTCGAACGGCGACTGCTCGCGGCCGCGCAGCACGACGTCGAACCCGAAGCCGAGCGCCCACTCCGGCATCGTCGTCGCATGGTCGTAGCGGGAGATCAGCCGTGCGCGCGCCGCCTCGGGAACCGAGGTGAAGATGGGGTCGAGGTCGAACAGCGGGTCGTCCGGGAAGTACATCTGGGTCACCAGCCGCTGGATGAACGCCCGTCCGAACAGCGAGAAATGGATGTGCGCCGGCCGCCAGGCGTTGTGATGGTTGCCCCAGGGGTAGGCGCCTGGCTTGACGGTGGTGAACCGGTAGCGGCCCTGGCTGTCGGTGACCGTGCGGCCCAGCCCGTTGAAGTGCGGGTCGAGCGGCGCCGGCCACGAGTCCCGGGCGTGCCGGTAGCGCCCGGCGGCATTCGCCTGCCAGACCTCGATCAAGGTGTCGGGCACCGGCCGGCCGCCGGAGTCGAGCACCCGGCCGTGCACAATGATCCGCTGACCGACCG
Source organism: Frankiaceae bacterium (assembly GCA_035468175.1). Lineage (GTDB taxonomy): Bacteria > Actinomycetota > Actinomycetes > Frankiales > Frankiaceae > JAVEDQ01. The sequence goes on from DATITC010000166.1 coordinate 3,506, forward strand.
CCTCCCCGCCCTTCCAGGTGGTGAGGTCCGCATCGCCGTCGAGCACGCGGTCACCGCCGAACAGCGGCCCGGTGACCTCGGTCAGCAGATGTGGCAGCAGCACCAGCGCCTGCTGCGGCGCCCGCGTGCGGGTGGACCGGTAGTCGGGGGAGGCCAGCGGCGGGTGGGTTCCGACCGCCCGGGTGTAGTCGCCGAGCCGGAGGCCCGGGACGTCGGGCGGGGGACTGTTCGTCGTCGTCATACGGCGGCTCCCTGTGCGGCGGACCGGCTCGGCAACGGAAGGCCGACATAGTTCTCCGCGAGGCTGCTCGCGGCCGCACGGGACGTCGCCGTGTAGCGCAGCTGCGAGAGCTGCAACTGGTGCTGGAACGGGTCGCCGCCGTCCGCGAGGTCGAAACGGTGCAGCATCGAGGTCATGAACCAGGAGAAGTGTTCGGCTCGCCAGACCCGGCCCAGACAGGTGTCCGAGTAGGCACGGAGCAGCTCGTCCGATCCGGCGCCCGGACCGCCGCGGAGCCGGTGCGCAAGGGCCCGACCGAGCACCCACACGTCGGCGATCGCGAGGTTCATGCCCTTCGCGCCGGTCGGCGGGACGATGTGGGCGGCGTCCCCGGCGAGGAACAGCCGGCCGTACTGCATCGGCTCGGTGACGAAGCTGCGCATCGGGGTGACGCCCTTGTCCACGATCGGTCCCTCGGTGAGGGGTGGCTCGCCCTCGGCATCGAGACGGTATTGCAGCTCGCTCCAGATCCGCTCGTCCGGCCAGTCGCCGACATCGGTGTCCGGCGGCACCTGGAGGTAGTTCCGCGTGATGCTCGGCGACCGCATGCTGTGCAGCGCGAAGCCTCGTGGGGAGTAGGCGTAAATGAGTTCGGTCGACGACGGCGGCGCTTCGGCCAGGATGCCGAGCCAGGCGAACGGATAGTCGCGGTCGAAGGTGTGCCACACCCCGTGCGGCGCCGCGGTCCGCGTCGGTCCGTGGAAGCCGTCGCAGCCGGCGACGTAGTCGCATTCGAGCTCGTCGACCTCCCCGTCGGCGGCGGTGACGGTGAGGACCGGACGCTGCCCGTCGAGGGTTCCGTCCAGCTCGGTCAGGGTGACGTCATCGACCTCGAAGCGCAGGTCCCCGCCGTCGTCCAGGCGGCGGGCGATGAGGTCCTTCACCACCTCCTGCTGGCCGTAGACGGTGATGCCCTGGCCCACCAGGTCCTCGAAATCGAGGTGATGCCGGGCGCCGTCGAAGGCGAGGTGGATCCCGGTGTGCCGGAGCCCGTCCCGGTGCAGCCGGTCGCCGAGGCCGACCTCGTCCAGCAACTGGACCGTCGGCGACTCGAGCACGCCCGCGCGCACCCGCTTCTCGACGTAGTCCCGGCTCTTCGCCTCCAGCACCACCGACTCGATGCCGTCCAGGTGCAGCAGATGGGAGAGCAGCAGACCGGCCGGGCCGGCTCCGACGATGCCGACCTGGGTGCGGGTACGGCGCACGTCAGACCCGCTCGACAGCCAGGGCCATTCCCTGTCCGACCCCGACGCACAGCGTGGCCAGCCCGCGGGACAGGTCGTCGCGTTCGAGCCGGGAGAGCAGCATGAGCAGCAGGCGGATGCCGGTGGCGCCGAGCGGATGGCCGAGCGAGATCGCGCCGCCGTCGGTGTTCACGGTGTCGGGGTCGAGTCCGAGCCGACGGATGCTCGCGATCACCTGGGGGGCGAACGCCTCGTTGAACTCGACGGCGTCCACGTCGCCGACGCTCCAGCCCAGCCGACCGAGGAGCTTCTCGGTGGACGGCACCGGCCCGAGCCCCATCAGCGACGGTGCGACCCCGGCCGATGCGGCGCCCACCAGCCGGGCCCGGGGGGTGAGGCCGAGCCGCTTCACCGCCGCACCGCTGGCGACCACCACTGCGCCGGCCCCGTCGGCCAGCGGCGAACTCGTGCCCGCGGTGACGATGCCGTCCGGCCGGAAGACCGGCTTCAGCGATGCCATCTTCTCGGCCGTCGTGGCCCGCGGCACCTCATCGACCTTGACCGTGCCGGTCGGGGTCTCCACCGGGATCAGGTCGGGATCGAAGTAGCCGGCGTCCCGCGCAGTCGCGGCACGTTCCTGGGACCGGATCCCCCAGGCGTCGCTCTGTTCGCGAGTGATCCCGTCGAGCAGCGCCACCTCCTCCGCGGTGTCACCGAGGGTGATCGTCGCCTTGCCGCCGTCGACCTCCTTCATGCGGGGATTCACCAGCCGCCAGCCGAGGGCCGTGTCGAACACCTGCGGCGCGGCGGCCCACGGCGTGCCGGCCTTGGCCATTACGTACGGCGCCCGCGTCATCGATTCGACCCCGCCCGCGACGACGATGTCGGCCTCCCCGGTGCGGATCTGCTGCGCTGCGGATGCGACCGACTGGACGCTGCTCGCACACAGCCGGTTCACCGTGTAGCCGGGGACCGAGTCGGGCAGCCCGGCCAGGAGCAATGCCATCCGAGCGACGTTGCGGTTGTCCTCACCGGACTGGTTGGCCCCGCCGAAGATGACTTCGTCGACCTGGTCGGGGGCGACACCGGAGCGCTCCAGCGCGGCGGTCACGACGAGGGCCGCGAGGTCGTCTGGGCGAACGGTCGCGAGTCCGCCTCGATGCTTGCCGAAGGGCGTCCGTACCCCGTTGACGACGTAGGCTTCCCGATCCTCGACGGCCACGCGGCTGCCCTCCCGTCCACGACCTGAGCACATGCGGTTCGACTGCGCCCAGCATCCTCTCGTTCCTAGCGGTTCGCCTTCTCGATCGCCTTACGGGTCCGGTCGATCTGGACCAGCAGCGACCAGGTGACCTGTTCGACGGGTGCCGCACCGTTCACGGTGACCAGGCGTTCCCGGTCGCGGTAGTAGTCGATCAGGGGGACCGTCTGCTCCTCGTAGACCTTCAGCCGGCGCTCGATCACGTCCCGGGTGTCCTCCACCCCCCGCGACCTGGCCAGCATGCGGCCGATGAGGTCGTCGTGGGGAACGTCGAGGTAGCACGCGATCTGCACCGAGACCCCGAGGCCCTTGGCCGTGCCGTACGCGGTCTCCGCCTGGGCAACCGTCCGCGGGAACCCATCGAGTACATAGCCGCCGGCCTCGCTCGCGGCGACGACGGGCTTGCGCAGCATGTCGAGCACGACGGCGTCGGGGACGAGGTCGCCCCGCTCGATGTACTTCTTCACCGTCCGGCCGATCGCCGTTTCGCGGCGGACGTGGTCGCGCAGCAGGTCACCGCTGGAGATGTGGGTGACGCCGAAGTGCTCGGCCACCCGCACCGCCTGCGTGCCCTTGCCCGCTCCGGGAGCTCCGATCATCAACAGCCGCATGAACAGACCTCCAACTTTCTCTTAGAGAAGTGTCCTCCCCCGCTCGAACAGGCTCAGTCGTGAGGCGCCTCGCGCCGGTCGGCCGGACCGGCACCGGGGCCGATGACGGGGATCTGCTTGAGTACCGGCATGTCCGAGCACCCCTGCTCCGCGCTGTCCGGAGCGCCGGCCGACTACCCCTGCGGCGCCGTCGATCTCGGCGACGGCGTCCGAGCCTGGTTGCAGCCGAACGGGAGCTGGGGCGAGACGAATGCCGGGCTGGTCAGCGCCGAGGGCACGTCGCTGCTCGTGGACACGCTGTGGGACGCCGACCTGGCGACGGCCATGCTCGTGGGCTTCGCCGGTGCACTCGGCAGCGCGCCGCTAGACCGCGTCGTGACCACACATCGCGACGGCGACCACTGGTGGGGCAACATCGCGCTGCCCGCCACCGCGACAATCGTGGCCACCAGCGCCGCTGCTGCGGAGATGGCGGAGGAGCCGCCCCCGGCCGCCCTGGCTCGGCTCCGCCGCCTCGCCCGGCTCGGTGCACCGCTGCCCGGCCCGCTCGGGCGGGTCAGTCGCTACACCCGCGACATGCTGGCGCCTTTCGCCTTCGACCGGCTGCCGGTGCGGCGCCCGGACGAGACGTTCGACGGCGAGCGCCGGTTCGAGGTCGGCAGCCGTTCGGTCACCGCCATCGAGGTCGGGCCGGCGCACACCGCCGGGGACGCCGTCGTCCACGTGCCGCACGCCGGCGTCGTGTTCTGCGGCGACATCCTGTTCGCCCAGGTCACCCCGGTGATCTGGCACGGACCGGTGACCAACTGGATCGCGGCGCTTGACCGCTGTCTCGCCCTCGACGCGGACCGGTTCGTCCCCGGGCACGGTCCGATGGCCGACGTGGACGACGTGCGCGCGCTGCGGGGGTACTGGAGTTGGCTCGTCGAGGCCGGGACGGCGGAACACGCGGCTGGGCGGGAGCCGTTACCGGCGGCCCGGCGACTGGTCCGGACCGACGGTTTCGCCCCCTACCGGGCCTGGCACGTGCCGGAGCGGCTGGTGCTCAACCTCGTCTGCCTGTTCCGGGAGCGGGACGGTCTCCCGCCGCTGGAGGCGACGGCGGCCAACCGACTCAAGCTCTTTCGAATGGTCGCCGACCTGGCGGCCGACCTGGAGCGCTGACCTGGAGCGCTGACCTGGAGCGCTGACCGAACCGGCCGGGCTCAGCCGATGCCGACGGCCTCTTCTGCCTTGCTGACCAGGTCGAAGTGATGGACCACGAACACCACGACGGCGGCGCCGGCGATCCCGCCCACCGTGATGATCGACGACGAAACCGGGTGCACCTTCGCATGCTCCCAGGCTTGCTTGCCCTTGTGCTTCGAGCTTTCGAACAGCCGGTGCGCCCAGGAGAACTCGGTGGACCAGACGTAGAGGCCGAGCAGTACCGGCGGGATGGTCAGCGGCCCCGGGAGCACGATCAGCACGCCCCCGAGAGCGATGAGGGCGAGGCCGAGAAGGAAGACACCGACCCGGTAGGCGTGGCCGATGCCGGGCTTACGGCGGGTGCGGTCACGCCAGCTGTCCTTCGGCGCCGGCGCCTCTCCGTCGAGGGCGGGCGCCGGATTCGTGTCTGCGGACCGCGAGTCGGTGGACGGCATCTATCTCCTTGGTCGTCGTCGGTCCTGTCCTACCCCTCGGCAAAGGCCGCCACCGGCTCACGGCCTTGGGGGATATCACGATCCGTGCGTCGCAAAGTGAGACCGACCGGCGGAGGTTCCCGACAAGTATCGCCCCAACTGACAGGAGCAGCCAGTCACTTCACCAGCGAACTCTCCAGCGGATCCCCCTCCGGTCTTCCAACAAGCGGGCCGCTTTGAGCGGGGCCCTGCTGCTGACCGACGAATGGTTCGTGCAGGTTCTCGACGGCAATGAGACGACCGTCCGGCAGCTGTTCGACCGGATCGCCACAGATCCTCGGCACGACTCGGTGACCTTGCAGCCTCCCGCGGCACGACGCCGGAACAGGACGACGTGCTGGAGCGCATGCGGGACGCGGCGCGCGAGGGGCGGGCGTCCGCTGACCGACGTCAGCGAACGCCCGCACCACGGGCGGCGCCCCAGAACCCTCAGGGTTGCGGGCTCCAGCGCACCATGCTTTGCCAGTTCGGGTTCTCGACGACGAGTCGCTGCACCGCGCCGGCGGAGCTCAGCACGTAGAGCTCGGCCTGGTCGCCGTGGCTGCCTCTGTGCACGCGAGGCACGACGATCGACTTCCCGTCCGGCGAGAACGAGCCCGACAGGTACTGCAGGTTCGGGTCCGAACCGGTGAGGTTCGTCAGCCCGGAGCCGTCCGGATGGACGGTGTAGAGGGCGGACGGCTTGAAGGCGTTTGTCGGGGCACCGACGTTGTCGCGGAACAGGATCGTCGTCCCGTCCGGGGACCATTGCGGATGGTCACCGAACGTGCGATCCGACGGGGTGATCTGCCGCTCATCGGTGCCGTCCGACCGCATGGTGAACACGGCCAACGTGAGCGCCTGCTGGTTGTTGTCGAAGGTGCCTCGCTCGAATGCCAAGCGAGTGCCGTCCGGCGACCAGGCCGGGCTGTTGGTGCGCTGCGGCTCCGGCCGCGAAGCCAGCAGGTGCTCCCCTGCTCCGTCCGCGTTGACCACCCAGATGCCCGTCTGATCCTTCGGCTCACTTGCCGTGGCCATGGTGCGGTTGAAGGCGATTTGCTTCCCGTCCGGCGACCAAGCCGGGTCACCGGCGCACGCGGAAGGCCCCTGGCCCGAGCAGAGCGCTCCTCCGGGCGCGTGCGTCAGCCGGGTAGCCGGTCCGCCGTGCGCATCGACGACGTAGATCTCCTTCTCGAAGCAGCCGGGCCCGCAGTCGGGCCGCGGGACGCTGCGGCCGAACGCGAGCCGCGACCCGTCCGGAGACCACGTCGGGATGCTGTCCGCACCCTCCGGGCCCGGGTTCGTCAGCACCTTCTCCTGCGAGCCATCGAGCCTCGCGGCCACGATCTGCGAGCTCGAATACGTCGCATCCGTGAACCGGCGGAAGGCGATGACACCGTTGGAGCCGGACGCCGCCGCGGCCGCCCCCGCTCCGGTGGCTGGCGCACTGTGGTCGACCTTGGTCGACGAGTCTGAGCAGGCCGTGACGGTGACGGCCGTCGCCAGGACGGCCAGGCCCAGCACTGCTCGGGGGACATGCACGGAGTTGTGTTTCACGGGAACTCCTTCTTCCGAGAAATCGACCGAGTGTGCGAAACAGCGGTGTTGCTGACCGACCTCGGCGCTTCGGCGGAATCATTTCGATCCACCTCACGAAAACCTCGCGGAAGGCTCATGCAGGTGCTTCCATGCCTCCGTGACGCGCTTCCGGCTACTCGGCCCCGTGGGGGCTGACCTGGGCGGGAAGCCGCTCGTGCTCCGCGGCCCGAAGCAGCGGGCATTGCTCGCGATGTTGTTGTTGCAGCCCGGCGAGGTCGTGTCCCGGGACCGATTGATCGAAGGCCTGTGGGGCGAACAGCTGCCCGGCGACAGCGAGCACGCGCTGGACGCGCAGGTCTCCGCGCTCCGCCGCTCGCTGACCGCGGTCGGCCCGGAACGACTGGCCCGACGGGCACCGGGATACGTACTCCGCGTCGACCCCGAGGAGCTCGACGTCACCTGCTTCGACGCAGCGCTGGCCGACGGCAACCGGCTCCTGGCCGCGGGGGAACCGGAGGCTGCGGCGGAGCGGCTGCGCGACGCCCTGAACCTCTGGGAGGGGCCGGCGCTCGCAGACGTCCAGGACGCACCGTTCGCCGTCGGGCCGGCCGCCGAGTTGGAGGAGCGCCGGCTGCAAGCCATCGAGATACGAGCCGAAGCCGAGTTGCAGCTCGGGGCCGGTCCCGAGCTGATCGACGAACTCGATCGGCTCGTCCAGGCCAACCCCTTGCGCGAATGGCTCATCGCCGACCTCGCCCTGGCGCTCTACCGGGCCGGCCAGCAGGCGCGCGCCCTGGAGACGCTGGCCGCAGCGCGGCGACGGCTGTCCGCGGACCTGGGCATCGAACCGAGCGCGCGGATTCGGGAGCTCGAGGGCCGGATCCTCCGGCAGGACCCTCTGCTCCGCCCGGCTGGCAAGCCGGTGGCCGTTCCCCGCGCCCAGGCACCGCCACGAGCAGAAAGCCACACTGCCCATCGGCTGGTCCCCATCGCCGCGCTGCTGGCGCTCGTCCTCGTCGCCTCCTTCCTCGCCGGCGACACGACCAGGCGGGCCCATGCCAGTGCTCCGGACGGAGCCGCGGTCATAGCCATCGACCCCTCCTCCGGCCAGATCGGGGAGACGGTGCCCCTGGCCACGACTCCGGCTGCCCTCGTCGCTGCCGCAGACGGGGTGTGGGCGGCGGAGCCGGACGAGAACGTGGTGCTTCGACTTCCGACAAGCGGGTCCGGGAGCGGGGGCGCGGACGCGCGCGTGGTAATTCCGAGCGGTCCGGGTGCAGTGGCCACCGGGGACGGAGCAGTCTGGGCGGCGGGCACCGGGGGCGGCACCGTGAGCCGGATCGATCCGTCCACCCAACGGGTCACCCAGACCGTCGCGGTCGGCGGCAAACCCACCGGGATGGCCTACGACGGCCACAAGCTGTGGGTGGTGAGCCCGCTGGGCCAGGCCCTCACGCGGATCGACCCGGCTACGGGGCGGGTCGAACGAGCACTGACGATGAACGACCCCATTGCCGGCGTGGCGACGGACGGCCGCACCGTGTGGGCGACAAGTCCGAACACCGGCGCTGTCGTGGCCGTCGACGGTGAGACCGGCAAGGTACTGACGACCGTCCACGTCGGCGGCGGACCGAGCGCCATCACGGTCGGGGGCGGTTCGGTCTGGGTCGCGGACAGCGTGAACGCCACGGTGCTGCGCCTCGACGTCGGCACCGGCCAGCTGGAATCGACCATCCGGGTGGGAAGCGGCCCCGCCGACCTGACCTACGTTGACGGCAGCCTGTGGGTCGCCAGCGAGTTCGCCCGGAGTGTGTCCCACGTGAGCCCGGCCCGCAACGCCGTCACGCGGGTGGTGCCGCTGCCGAGCAGCCCCACGTCGCTGGCCATGGGCGGAGGACGGCTCTGGGTCGGTATGCGACCCGACCTCTCCGCACACCGCGGTGGCACGCTGACACTGCTCGCCTCCAATACCATCCCGTCGATTGATCCCGCGATGTACTTCGGCGTGACTCCCCATCAGTTCGCCGGCCTCGCCTACGACGGGCTGCTCTCCTACCGCCGCGTGAGCGGCCCGGCCGGCCAGCAGTACGTCCCCGACCTGGCGGTCGGGCTGCCGACCTCGACCGCGTCGGGGACCAGCTACACCTTTCGCTTACGCCCCGACCTGCGCTACTCGACCGGAGCCCCGGTACACGCCAGCGACTTCCGCCGGGGCATCGAGCGGATGTTCCTGAACTCCTCGACCTGGGCCGCCAACTTCGACGCACTGCTCGGTAGCGAGCGCTGTCGCCCACTTCCCGGGACGTGCTCGTTGGCCAGAGCCATCGTGACCGATGACGACCTCGGGACCATCGAGTTCCGGCTCCGCACCCCCGACCCGAGCTTGCCGGTCTGGCTCGCATTGCCCTCGGCCGCGCCGGTTCCGCCGGGGACTCCGATGCAGGACAGCGAACTGGTCCCGATCCCGGGCACGGGCCCCTATCGGATCGTCAGCGCCACCTCCCGGCAGGTGCGCCTCGAGCGCAACCCCTACTTCCGGAACCGGTCTCCCGCCGCTCAACCGGACGGGTTGGCCGACGTGATCGTGTGGCGCTTCGGCGTCGAGCAAGGAAACCAGATCAGCACCATCGAGGCCGGCAACGCGGACTGGGCGGCGGAGGGCATCCCACCGAACCTGCTGGCCGAGATCGGCAACCACCGCGCCGGGCAGCTCCATGTCAACGACGCGCAGGTCACGGACTTCCTGACGTTGAACACCCAGAAGCCACCGTTCAACGACGTCCGCGTCCGGCAGGCGCTCAACCTGGCCATGGACCGGAATGCCCTTCTTCAGGAGGCTTACGGGGGCCCCGACCTCGCGGCTCCTACGTGTCAGTTGCTTCCCCCGAACGTGGCCGGGCGGGCGGCACATTGCTCGGTCATGAGCGACCT
>DATITC010000167.1:0-42932 GCA_035468175.1 Frankiaceae bacterium
ACAGGCAACCCCTGTAGACAACCCGCAGCTATCCACAGAAGCAGCGGAGCCGGCGCCAGCGGCGGTTTCTGAACTCCTTAGCCGGCCGGCACCAGCAACCCCGCTTCCACCAGCCGCAGCACCGCCGGGAGGGCGTCCACGCCCAGCTTCGGGTTAGCGGTCCCCGCCGCAACGAGGTCGAGCACCGCGCCCAGCGGCAGCTCCGGCTCGCACTCTTTGACGAGCGCCACGAGCAATTCGTTCACGGCGACTGACGCCGGTAACGCTCCCGGCGCGGACAGTGTCGCGCCGACCTGTCCCCAACCATCCTGGTCGGCGTCGAACGCCCGTACCAGGCGCAGCTCTGGCGCCTTCGCCAACCGCAGCGACCGCCCGTCCGCGCCGCGGAGCGCCGATACCCGCTCCAGCCACGCCAGCAGCCGCGGTCCCGAGGGGACCTGCGGCTCGTCCCGAAGATCGAGCATCGACACCACCGGCGCCGCATCGGCGGGAAGCCTGCGCAGCAGCACCAGTCCGTAGCAGATGCCGTCCGCGTCCTGGGATTCGAGTTCCAACAGCCAGGCCTCCGCGGTCCCGTCCGGCGCTTCCGCGTCGAGGCTCTCGTCGCCGTCGGCGAGCCAGAGCGCGACGTGCTCTGCCGGGTCCAGTTGCTCGCGCAGCAGCACCAGCGCGTCGCAGTTCGAGGGCAACCAACTCCGGACGCGGTCTCGCCAGTCCTCGCCGGACACGGCCAGCCAGCTAGCCAGCATCGTCGCTGTACCTCCGACCGTCAGATGCTCGGCGACGCCCCCGACCACCGCGGCAGTCAGCCCGTCCGCCGGCAACGCACTGTCCCGGTAGGTGTAGCGGTCCGGACCGATCACGAACGGGGGATTGGCAACGATCTGGTCGAAGGTCCGTCCCGCTACGGGCGCAAAGAGGTCTCCGGCCACCAGTTCCAGCTCGACGTCGGACAGCGCCGCGGTCAGCGCCGCCATCTGGAGCGCTCGATCACTGGTATCCGTTGCTGTGACCGTCACCCCGGGGCCAGCCAGGTGTAATGCCTGGACGCCGCACCCGGTACCCAGGTCCAGCGCTGTGGCGACAGACGGCCGCGGCGTCGCCGTCACCAGCGTCACCGACGCCGACCCGATCCCGACGACTGCGTCCGGATCGAGGGGTTCACCCCCGCCGGGGGCGCGGAGGTCGCTCACGACCCACCAGCCGTCCCCGTAGGGGCGGATGTCGATCGCGGCCGCTACGACGCCCCGCCCCTCGGCGAGGAGTACCCCGGAGGTCAGGCCGTGGCCACCGAGGGCCTTCTCGGCATCGACCTCGGCCACTGGTTCCGCCAGCAGAAACAGCTGGATCAGGATCTCGAGGTCCGAGCCGCCCTGGCAGGCCAGCCGGGCGGCGGCGGGCTCACCTCGGGCCAGCGCCCGCTCCGCCACCGGGCCTAGCCAGGTCGACACGCCACTCGCCGTATAGCCCGCGGCGAACAAGGCCGGTCGCAGGTCGGCGGCGAGCGCCGTCGGAGGTACCGGAGGTACCGGAGGCAACGAGGTCACGACCACAGCATGGGCATGCTCGGCACGATCCCGGGGTACCGGGCGGCATATGTCTTCGAGCTGGCCAGACGCGCTCTGGCTGATCCGGCACGGCGAGAGCGCGGGGAACCGTGCGCGCGATGACGCCGAAGCGCACGGTCACGCCGTCATTGAGATCGCCGAACGCGACATCGACGTGCCGTTGTCCGACCTCGGGCGCCGACAGGCCGCGTCGGTGGGTATCTGGATCGGGGACATGGACCCGCGGCAGCAGCCCACCTCCGTGCTGGTGTCGCCCTACGTTCGGGCCGAGCAGACCGCCGACATCGTGCTGCGGCAGGCAGGTCTGGACCATCTGCCCCGGCTCATCGATGAGCGCCTGCGGGAGCGCGAGTTCGGCATCCTCGACGGGCTGACCTCGCGCGGCATCCGTGAACGGTTCCCCGAGGAGGCGAACCGCCGGGCGAGGCTCGGCAAGTTCTACCACCGCCCCCCAGGTGGGGAATCCTGGGCGGACGTGATCAAGCGGCTCCGCGACATCGTCCACGAGATCGGGCGGGACTTCCCGGGCGAGCGGGTGCTCGTGGTCGCGCACCAGGTCGTTGTCCTGCTGTTCCGTTACGTTCTGGAACAGATGAGCGAGAGGGAGATTCTCGACCTGGACAAGGCCGCGGAGATCGCGAACTGCTCGCTGACCCGCTTCGAGTTCGACGTGACGGAGCGACGACTTGTCCTGCAGGCCTGGAACACGAAGAGTCCGCTCGTCGACGAAGGAGAGATCGTGACGAGTGAGCCAGATGCGGCAGCAGGACCCCGCTGAAGGCGGGAGCACCGATGCCCCCCGCTATCGTCACCCCCTTGATGCTCGCCACCAAGAAGCTGCCCGACGAAGGCCTGCCCGGTGCGACGCCGAAGGCCTGGACCTCGCGGTGCGGGTGGCCTCCACGCTAGGCGTGGGCGTGGTCGTGGCGTAAACCCGACGGGCTAGAACCCGACGGCGCTGGAACCCGTGCTGCTGGCCAGCGAACGCAGCGCCGCGACCTGCTCGGAGGTGCCCATGGCGATCAGCACGTGGCCCGTTTCGACGCAGGTCAACGGACCGGGGTTGGTGTGGAACGAGCCATCCGACGTCCGAACTGCCAGCAGCTGCGCGCCGGTGCGCTCGCGCACCCCGGCGTCGGCGAGGATCGCCCCCGCGAGCGGCGACCCGTCAACGACCTCCGCCTCCTCGATGCGGATCTCCAGCGACCCGTCGTGCATCACGACGTCGAGGAAATCCATGATGTGCGGCTGCACGGCGAAGGCGGCCATCCGGTCACCCCCGAGCCGCTGCGGGTTGACCACGTGATCGGCGCCGGCCCGCACCAGCTTCGGCTCGGAGGACTCGGTCCGGGCCCGGGCGATGATGGTGAGGTCCGGGCGGAGTGCCCGTCCGGACAGCGTCACGTAGACGTTGTCGGCGTCGGTCTCAAGCGCGGCCACCAGGGCCCGGGCCCGCAGCACACCGGCCTTCTTCAGGACCTCGTCGTCGGTGACGTCCCCGGCCAGCGCGTAATGCGCGATGTCGACCAGGCGATCCGGGTTGCGGTCGATCACCACCACCGGCGTCCCATCCCGCGCTGCGTAGGAACCGCAGGCGCGCCCTACCCGGCCCCAGCCGCAAACGATGACGTGCCCCTGCAGCTTGTCCAGCGTGCGGTCCATGCGTCGCCTCTCCTGCACCGTGCGGAGATGACCTTCTACCAGCGCCTCGAGCGAGACACCGAAGGTGTAGAACGCGGTACCGACCCCGGCCAGGACCAGCACCATCGTGAACAGCTTCTCCCCGACCGTATCGATCGGGTGCACCTCACGGAAACCGACCGTGGTCACGGTCGTCACGGTCTGGTACAGCGCGTCGATGAAGGGGAACCCGAAGATTAGGTAACCGATCGTGCCGCAGGCCATCACGAAGGCGAGCGAGCTGACGGCCCGTCGAATGCGCCGCACCGGGTTCACGTGCACATTGTGCGGGCGTCGCTCGTCGGAACCGGCGGCTAGGTTGCTGGAGTGTCTTCCGCCCGGGTCCGCGAGCGGCTGAGCGCGGCGCAGGTGCGTCGGGCCGCTGTCGCCGCGACCGGCCTCGGCGGGTCGCGACCGCAGCGACCGGACCTGCGCCAGCTCCGGCAGATGGTGCGCCGGCTCAACCTCGTGCAGATCGATTCGGTCAACGTCCTGGCTCGGGCGCACTACCTCCCTGGCTGGTCCCGGCTCGGTGCCTACGACCCGGCGGACCTCGACCGCCTGGCCTACCGACGGCACGAGCTGTTCGAGTACTGGGCGCACGAGGCGTCGCTGGTGCCGGTCGAGCTCGAGCCCCTGCTGCGGTGGCGCAAGGCGGCCGCACTCCGGCACGAGGGCGTCTGGGGTGGCATCAAGGCGGTGGCGCGGGCGCGCCCCGATCTCGTCGCGGCGGTGCTGGATCGGGTACGCGACGAGGGAGCCCGGTCCGCGAGCGACTTCGGGGACCGTGCCCTGGGCAGCTGGTGGGGCTGGTCGGACACCAAGCGGGCGCTGGAGTTCCTGTTCTGGTCCGGCCAGCTCGACGTAACCGAGCGGCGGCGGAGCTTCGAGCGGGTCTACGACCTGCCCGAGCGGGTCCTCCCGGCCGCGATTCGGAACCTGCCGACTCCATCGGAGGGCGATGCCCGCCGCGAGCTGCTGCTGCTCGCGGCTCGAGCGCACGGCGTGGGAAGCGCCGCCGACCTGGCGGACTACTTCCGGCAGACCGTGCCGACCTGCCGCCCGTTGTTGGCGGAGCTGGTCGGGGACGGTTCGCTGCTCGAAGTGGAGGTCGAGGGCTGGGAGGTTGCCGGCTACGTGCTGCCCGACCTGGTCGTGCCCCGGAGGGTGGAGGGGCGCGCACTGCTGGCGCCGTTCGACCCGTTGGTCTGGGAGCGACCTCGGGTGCGGCGCATCTTCGGATTCGACTACCGCATCGAGATCTACGTCCCGGCCGAGAAGCGGCGACACGGGTACTACGTGCTTCCCTTCCTGCTCGGGGACCGGCTGGTCGCGCGGGTTGATCTGAAGGCCGACCGGCAGCGGGATCTGCTATGGGTCCGCGCCGTGCACGGCGAGCCGGGTGCGCCTGACGAGACTGGCGCCGCGCTCGCGGTCGAGCTCCGCGAGCTGGCCGAGTGGCTGGGGCTGTCCGGCCTGGAGGTCACCGCCGTCGAGGGTGCCGACCGCCTGACGGCGGAGCTTCTCGGCTGCGCTGATCGGCTGCGCTGATCGACTGCGCTGATCGCCGTAGCTGATCGCCGTACCTGATCGCCGGAGCCGATCGCCGAAGCGACGCGGGCCGAGCGATTTCCGGAGGGGCAGACAACGCGGGACGACCTGTGATGTGATGCGCGCCACCACAGATCGGATGCGTGCCCAGGGGGTGCCGATGTCGCTGCAGGACGAGATCGCCGCGGTTCGCCGCGGTTTGGACGACGTCGAGCGGGTCATGCGCCCGCTCCGGGAGCGCAGCGCAGCGTCACGACTGGTGGGTCGGCTGGACAGCGACCTGAGACGCACCCGCGAGGACCTGGACGATCTTGCGACTGAGGCCGCTGAGGCCGGCCCGGTGCCGTCGCAGGCGAGAGCGGACTACGAGCCCATCCCGTTACCGCCGCGCAGTACGGCGTCGGACTACGACCCGGCCTGTGACGACGAGGGCCTCTCCGGTAGCCGTCGATGACGATCACGACCCCTCGGCCGTCGACCCCCGGCGCGGCGCGGCAACGCCGTGGCCGGAAAGGCAGCGCCCCGGACACCCCGCCGGAGCCGCGGAGCAGGACCCGGGCGGCGATCGGGGTCGGGTCACTGCGCCGAGACCGCTGGTGGCTTCAGCCGATGGTCACCGTGCTGGTGCTGCTCGCCTTTGTCGTCTACGGGACCTGGGCGGCGTTCCGGAACGGGCACTACTTCGCCGACCCCTACCTGTCGCCGTTCTACTCCCCGTGTCTGTCGAGCTCGTGCGTCGACGGGTACACGCCGGAGTTCCTCGGTCAGTGGTGGCCGCTGTCGCCGGCGCTGCTCATCCTGCCGTTCCCACTCGGCTTTCGCCTCACCTGCTACTACTACCGCAAGGCCTACTACCGCTCGTTCTGGCTCTCGCCGCCGGCCTGCGCGGTCCCAGACGTACACCGCAAGTACACCGGCGAGCGGCGCATACCGCTGATCTTCCAGAACGTCCACCGGTACTTCTTCTACCTCGCCGTGCCGTTCGCCGCGCTGCTCACCTACGACGCGGTGCGCGCCTTCGACTTCCCGAAGGGGATCGGCGTCGGGATCGGCACCGGGTTCCTCGTCGTGAACGCGGTCCTGATCTGGCTGTACACCCTGTCGTGTCACTCGTGCCGGCACCTGTGTGGCGGGAAGCTCCGGCGGCTGTCCGAGCATCCCTTGCGGGCGCGGATGTGGCGCTTCGTCAGCAAGCTGAACACCCGGCACATGACGCTTGCCTGGGCGAGTCTCATCTGGATCGGCGTGACCGACCTCTACATCTGGTTGGTCGCGGCAGGCCACCTCACCGACCACGCCTGGGTGTTCTGATGGTCGATCACGAGGAACACACCTACGACGTCGTCGTGGTGGGTGCGGGCGGCGCCGGCCTCCGCGCCGCCATCGAGGCGCACGAGTCCGGCGCTCGCACCGCCATCGTCTGTAAGAGCCTGCTCGGCAAGGCCCACACGGTGATGGCCGAGGGCGGTATCGCCGCCGCCATGGGCAACGTGTGGAGCGAGGACGGCTGGAAGGTCCATTTCCGCGACACCATGCGCGGCGGCAAGATGCTGAACAACTGGCGGATGGCCCAGCTGCACGCCCAGGAGGCGCCCGAGCGGGTCTTCGAGCTCGAGGAGTGGGGCGCGGTCTTCGACCGCACCGACGACGGCCGCATCCTGCAGCGGGACTTCGGTGGGCACCGGTTCGCTCGGCTCGCGCACGTCGGCGACCGGACCGGCCTCGAGCTGATCCGCACCCTCCAGAACCGTGCCGTCCGCTCCCGCATCGATGTCTACATGGAGTGCACCGTCCTGCGGTTGCTGCATGCCGGCGGCGAGGGCCGTTCCGGGCGCCTCGCGGGGGTTTTCGGCTACTGGCGCGAGAGCGGAACGTTCTTGTCCCTGCATGCCCCCGCCGTCGTGCTCGCCACCGGCGGCATCGGCAAGGCGTACCAGGTGACGTCGAACTCCTGGGAGTACACCGGCGATGGGCACGCGCTCGCCCTCGAGGCCGGCGCCGAACTGATGGACATGGAGTTCGTCCAGTTCCACCCGACCGGGATGGTCTGGCCGCCGTCGGTGAAGGGGATCCTCGTCACCGAAGGCGTGCGGGGCGACGGCGGCGTGCTCCGCAACAGCGAGGGCCGTCGGTTCATGTTCGACTACATCCCCGAGGTGTTTGCCTCCGAGACCGCCGATTCGGAGGAGGAGGCGGATCGCTGGTACGACGACAAGAAGACGGCGCGCCGGCCCCCGGAGCTGTTGCCCCGCGACGAGGTCGCCCGCGCCATCAACTCCGAGATCAAGGCTGGGCGTGGCTCTCCGCACGGTGGGGTCTTCCTCGACATCGCGTCGCGGCGCCCTGCCGACGTGATCCGGCGCAGGCTCCCGTCGATGTACCACCAGTTCAAGGAACTCGCCGACGTCGACATCACCAAGGAGTCGATGGAGGTGGGCCCGACCTGCCACTACGTGATGGGCGGAATCCGCGTCGACGCCGACACCGCCGCCGCGTCCGTGCCGGGGCTGTTCGCGGCGGGGGAGTGCGCGGCCGGCATGCACGGCAGCAACCGCCTCGGTGGCAACTCGCTCGGGGACCTGCTCGTGTTCGGACGCCGCGCCGGCCGCTACGCCGCCGAGTACGCCGCGGCATTGCCGAAGCGCACCCGCCCCAGCGTCGACCCCGCCGAGGTCGAAGCCGTCCGCAGCGTCGCGCTGGCGCCGTTCGGCCGCGATCCGACGGCCAACCCCTACACCGTGCACGCGAAGCTCCAGCGGGTGATGCAGGACCTGGTCGGCATCATCCGGACCGAGAGCGAGCTCCAGCGCGCCCTCGACGAGCTCGCCGAGCTCCGCGCCGAAGCCGCAGTCGTCGGCGTCGAAGGTCACCGCCAGTTCAACCCCGGATGGCACCTCGCCCTCGACCTCACCAACATGGTCCGGGTGGCCGAATGCATCGCCACCGCCGCACTCGCCCGGCGGGAGAGCCGCGGCGGCCACACCCGGGACGACTATCCGAAGCCCGACCCCGCTTTCGGGGCGGTCAACCACGTCCTCGACCTGCACGGCGGGGTGCTGCGGTTGCGCACCGAACCGCTGCCGCAGATGCCCGACGAGCTTCGGACGCTCTTCGACGCCCCCGTCGCAAAGGCCCCCGACGCCCCCGCCGTCCCAACCCCCGCCGTGCCAGTCCCGCCGACCGCTGGGGACTTCGAGCGAGTGGTCCAGCAGAGGAGCAGCTGATGCCCTACGACCTGCACCTTCGCGTCTGGCGCGGCGATGCCGGTGGCGGAGAACTCCACGATTTCACCGTCCCGGTGGAGGAGGGCGAGGTTGTCCTCGACGCCCTGCACCGGGTGCAGCAGACCCAGGCCGGGGATCTCGCCGTCCGGTGGAACTGCAAGGCCGGTAAGTGCGGCTCGTGCAGCGCGGAGATCAACGGACGCCCCCGGCTGATGTGCATGGCCCGGCTCAGCCTGTTCGATCCGGCCGACACGATCACCGTCACGCCGATGCGCACCTTCCCGGTCATCCGCGACCTGGTCACCGATGTCTCCTTCAACTACGAGATGTCGGCCCGGGTACCGGCGTTCCTGCCGCGCCCTCGGGAGGCGGACGGCACTCACCGGATGGCTCAGGAGGACGTCGACCGCGTCCAGGAGTTCCACAAGTGCATCGAGTGCTTCCTGTGCCAGGACGTCTGCCACGTCATCCGCGACCATGACGAGAACAAGCCGTCGTTCGCCGGACCGCGGGTGTTCATCAAGTACGCCGAACTGGAGATGCACCCGCTGGACACGAACGACCGCCGCGACCTCCTGCGCGAGCAGGCCGGCATCGGCTTCTGCAACATCACGAAATGCTGCAGCGAAGTCTGTCCGGAGGGCATCCACATCACCGACAACGCCATCATCCCGTTGAAGGAGCGCGTCGCCGACCGCTCCTACGACCCGCTGGTGTGGCTCGGCAACACGATTCGGCGCCGTCCCCGGAAGTGAGCTGACCGTCACCGACTGGCCTGTCGGGGCCGGTCCGAGGTCGGGTTTGCGACTAACGTGACCGACATGGCCGGTGAAGTGCTGCGGCTGTCCGGAGTCCGGATCACACGCGGCGGAACGACGCTCCTCGACGGGGTCGACTGGACGGTGCGTCCGGGGGAGAAGTGGGCGGTCCTCGGACCGAACGGTGCCGGCAAGACGACGCTGCTGCAGGTGGCCGCCGCACGGCTGTTCCCGACCGGCGGCACGGTCGACCTGCTCGAGGAACGGCTCGGCCGCGTCGACGTATTCGAACTGCGGCCCCGGATCGGCCTGGCCAGCGCGGTCATCGCCGACCGCATCCCGGACGACGAGCGGGTCATCGACGTCGTTGTCACCGCCGGCTACGCCATCTTCGGCCGCTCGGGCGAGGCGTACGACCCCGCCGACGAGGCGCGGGCCCGCCGGCTGCTCGAGCAGATGGGCTGCCGGCCGCTGCTGGACCGTCCGTTCGGCGTCCTCAGCGAGGGCGAGCGCAAGCGTGTGCTCATCGCGCGCGCCCTCATGACCGATCCCGAGCTGCTGCTGCTCGATGAACCCGCGGCGGGCCTCGACCTCGGCGCTCGCGAGGCGCTGCTCCGCCGGCTCGCACGGATCACCACCGACGAGGACGGCCCCGCCCTGGTGCTGGTCAGCCACCACGTCGAGGAGATCCCCAGCGGGATCACCCACGTCCTGCTCCTCCGCAGCGGACGGGTCGTCGCGGCCGGGCCGACCGAGGAAGTGCTGACGCGGGCGGCGCTGTCGGCCTGCTTTGGGCTGCCCCTGACGGTCGAGAAGCTGCCGGCCGGGCGCTACGCCGCTCGGATGTCCGCGCTCGCCGGCTGACCGTCCCGGTGGCGACGCTCGACGCTGACCTGTTCCATCCGGCGCCGCCGCCGGCGCTCTACGTTCCGGATGGCGAACTGTTCATCCCGACCAGCGCTACCCGCGGCCCCTGGTCGCCGGACGCGCAGCACGGCGGTCCGGTCGCAGCTCTGCTCTGCCGGGCGGCCGAGCAGATCGAGTCGACCGTCCCGCTCGCCGTCGTCCGGCTGACCCTCGAGCTGCTGCGGCCGGTACCGCTCGCCCCCCTGGAGGTCCGGGCGCGGCTGCGGCGACCCGGCCGTCGCGTGCAGCTGGTCGATCTCGCCCTGATCCACCGCGACGTCGAGGTCGCGGTCGCGACGGCGCTGCGGCTCCGGGTCGAACCGGTGCCGATCGAGGGTGCGGTACCGCCGCCCGGCGAGGCGCCGGACGGGGTCAGCGCTCCGCCGCCGGTCACTGACCGCACGCCGACTTACACGGACGATCGGTGGCCGTGGCTCGACACCCTCGGTATGGACGTGCGCTTCGTTGCCGGTTCGTTGGACGAGCCGGGACCGTCGGCGGCCTGGTTCCGGCTCCGGATGCCGGTGATTGCCGGCGAGGAACCCAGCCCGGCCCAGCGGGCGATGGTGGCGGCCGACTCGGGTAGCGGCGTCGGATCGGCGCTCGACTTCGCCCGCTACCGCTTCGTGAACCCGGAGCTCACCGTGCACCTCGCGCGGCAGCCGGACGGGGAATGGGTCGGAGTGCAGGCCGGCACGATGCTCTCCGAACAGGGGACCGGCGTAACGACTACCCGGCTGTGGGACGCCGCCGGGGTGATCGGTCAGGCCTCGGCCGCCTTGCTGGTGGAGGCCGTGCCTAACGCGGCGGGTTGAGCACGCTCGTCGGCGAGTCGTCGTCGGACGGCTCCGGCGTCGGCGGGTCGCCGGGCAGCATGATCGTGCGCTGCGGGGGGTCCAGCGTTTCGGTGGGGCTGTCCTGCCCGGCCGTCGCGTCGGGGGTGCGGACCGGATCGGCGTCCCGAAGCGGCTGCGGAGCGGTCGGTGACGCCGGGATGGACACCGTGGCATCGTCGTCCTGCAACGGCTGGACCCCGGGCGAGGCGGCGAACTGGTCGAACGGCGCCGATCCGGAGTCGCCCCGGTCGAGGTTCGCGTCCTCGGTCGGCAGCGTATGCAGCGGCCGGGAGTTGCGCGGCGCCCGGGGGCTACGGAGCAACGCCCGGCAGTGCTCGGCCAGCGAGTTGGCCTCGTGCTCGAGCGACTCGACCACGTCGGGGTCGGCAACGTCCTGCAGGTCCCGGCGGATGTCGCCGAGCCGCTGAAGAGCTGCGGCGAACGACAGTTCGGTGACCGCCACCGGTCCCCTCCTTCGCTGCGGCCGCAGCCGCTCACTGAACAGTCCGAGTACGAGCGGCACGACGAGCGCCACGAGGACGATGTAGGCACCGGTGAGCACCGCGACCAGAACGATGGCCAACGCCAGGACCGCGGCCAGGGACCGCATCCACAACAGCCGACGCTTGCGGGCGGCGGTCGCGCGGACGCGGGCCTGTCGGATGTCCTCGGCCACCTCCGAGCGCACCTGTTCGACCTGCCGGGCGCCACGGCGCAGTGCTTCGTCGCCCGCCTCGACCACTCGCTCCACCGCGGTGTCGACCAGGTCGGCGGCGCGCGTCAGCCGACGCAGGATCGCGCTGGCCGCCTCGGAGGCCGTCGGATAAGCCTGGTGGGCGACGGACTCGACCGCGGGCGGCGCGTCCGGCGCGCCGAGACCGGTCAGTACGGGCACCGGTGAGATGGCGACGGCGCGGATCACCGACTCGGCGTCGTAGGGCGCCAGGGCGAGCGGTCGGCCGTGCTGGCGGACCAGCAGGACGACGTCGTGCCCCCCGAGCCCCGCCTCCCGCAGCGCGTTCGCGAGCCCGTCGCCGGTGCGCTGTCCGGTCTCGCGCACCCGGTACTCGGTGACGTCGACTTCGAACTCGCCGCCGGTCAGAAGCCGGCGGACCTCGTCCAGCACCGGGTCGTCCGCCGTGGCGACCAACCCGATCGCGCGGGGTGCGACCGGTACCTGCACGTTGCGCTGGCGTTCGGCGAGCCGCGCCTCGTCGACCGCCTCGCGCACGGCCTGGCGCCGATCGTCGAGCCACGCCGACGTGGGCTGCGGGTCGAGCGCGGTGACGCTGAAGACGATGGTGTGGCGGTGCACGTCGTAGCTGAGCAGGCCGCCGGCCCGCACCAGGTGGCCCTCGACGAGCAGGTCCTCGACCGCGACGTCGTGCAGCCGACGCAGCGACGCGTCGACGTCCGCGTAGGCGGCGGAGTCCAGCTCGGCCGGCAGCGTGAGCGGGCTGGAGTCCCCGCTCAACTCGGCGCTCGCCTCGACCAGCAGGAACTCGAGGTCCTCGCCGCCGCGCAGTGCCCGGACGGTGCCGAAGACCCAGACCCGACGGGGGAAGGCGGTGGAGAACTGGTCCCCGATCGCTCGCAGCAGGTCACTGACTTGGAGGACGCGTCGATCCCCTTCGAGTCGACCCCGATCCACGCTTGGCACGCGGGCGATGCTATGCCTTGCGACCCTCCCGAGCCGCGCACGCCGGCAGGGAGTGTCCAAGCCGTCATTACCGCTCGGGCATGCTGAGCCACGAGGAGGCGAGGCTCATGGCCATCTGTCTTGCGCAGCAACCAGACGCGGACGCGGTACTCGACGGCAACCCCCTGGCGCTGCTGCTCGGGATGCTGCTGGACCAACAGTTCCCGATGGAACGTGCGTTCGCCGGACCGCACCTGATCGAGGAACGGCTCGGGGCGCCGCTCGACGCGCGGGCGCTCGCCGATGCCGATCCGGACGAACTGGCCGCACTGTTCACCGGGCCGCCGGCGGTGCACCGCTATCCGTCGTCGATGGCGCAGCGGACGCAGGCGGTCTGCCGGTACCTGGTCGAGCACTACGACGGCGACGTCGAGCGGCTCTGGAGCGGCGCCGAGAACGGCGCGGAGCTGCTTCGACGCGTCGCCGCGCTGCCCGGCTTCGGGAAGCAGAAGTCACAGATCTTCGTAGCGCTGCTGGGTAAGCAGCGGGGCGTCCGTCCGGACGGGTGGGAGAAGGCGGCCGGCGGGTACGGCGAGTCGGGCGTGCACCGGTCGGTCGCCGACGTCGTTGACGGCGAGAGCCTGGCCGCGGTACGGGCGTACAAGCAGGAACGCAAGGCGGCGGCCAAGGCCGCCGCTACGGAGGAGAGCGCGTGACGGTATCGGTAGCGGATGTCCTGCGCGCGTGCGCGCGGTCGGCCCAGGACTCGGTCGGGCAGTACAACGAGCTGGACGCCGCTGCCGGCGACGGGGACTTCGGGGGTGTGCTCGCGCTCGCCGGCCGCAGGGTCGACGCCGTCCTGGACGGCCTCGACGCCTCGACCGGCAACCGGGACCTGCTTCTGGCTGCCGCAGGCTACCGAACGCCTCGCCGCGTCCGGCCTCGAGGTCGTCCGCAGTCTCGTCGGACCGGTGGTGACATCGCTCGGCATGGTCGGGTTGTCGCTGACGCTGTTTCGGCTCGACGACGAACTCGAACGGCTGTGGGATGCGCCGTGCCGGTCGGCCGGCCGGACTGTCACCTGACCCAGGATGGCCCGGTGGAGGGCACCGGCGACACTCGTTGCCGGAGTTCGCGGTCGGCGGTGACGACCAGGTCCGCGCCGACGGACTGACGGACGATCTCGTCGTCTCCCGAACCCGGGGCGTGGACCACCGTCAGCGTGCCGCCTCCCTCGGGGACGCCTGCGCGGGCGGCCCCTTCCAGGACGAGCACGATCTCGAGATCCCGCTCAGCCAGCATCGCGGCCAGCCGGGCGTGCAGCCGCCGCGCCGCACCCGGGCGGTCCTTCCACCAGCCGTCCGGCCGGCTGCCGACGACGTTCGCTCCGTCGATGACGACGCGCTCGGTCACAGCCCGGTCGGCGCCGGCGGTAGATCCTCAAAGACCGGGTCGCGGCGCTCGCCCTTGGCGGTGAAGGCCTCGGTCATGTCGGTCGGCTGCAGCGCGCCCATCTGCCAGGAGGCGATGAAGTCGAGCGAGTCGGCCACCGAGTGGTCCCTGGCGTAGAGCAGCGACTCCTTGTTGCCCCACGTGACGAGCGGGCTCTTCGCCGCGATCTCGGTCGCGATCTCCAGCACGCCGCTGACCAGGCTGTCGTGGTCGGGGAAGACCTGGTTGACCAGCCCGACCTCCGCCGCGCGGACCGCGGGCATCCGGCGCCCGGTGTAGACGAGCTCGCGAGCGACCCCGTCCGGGATCAGTTTCGGCAGCCGTTGCAGGGTGCCGAGGTCGGCCACCATGCCGATGTTGGTCTCCTGCACCACGAAGAAGGCGTCGCTGGAGGCGTAGCGCATGTCGGCGGCGCAGGCGAGGTCGACCGCTCCGCCGATGCACCCGCCCTGGATGGCGACGAGGACCGGGATGCGCGCCTTCTCGAAGACCGTGAACGTCTGCTGCAGCCGCAGGACGGTGCTGCGGAACGTCGCCGAGCGACGTGCCGGCTCCCCGTCCCCGGCGATGCCGAGGCCACCGGCGAACACCGAAAGGTCCATGCCCGCGCTGAAGTGGCGGCCGGTCGACGACAGCACCAGGGCCCGCGACTCCCCGGAGTCACTGATCGACTGCACGATCTCCGGCAGCTCGCGCCAGAACTCCGGGACCATGGAGTTGAGCTCGTCCGGCCGGGACAGCCGCACGTGCGCGACCCGGTTGCTGACGTCGACCTCGAAGCAGCGGTAACCCATCTGCTACACGCTAGCCGCTGTGGATGCGGGAACCTCGTCCACAGATGCTGGCGGGGCGAAGATCAGGCGCGCCGGTGGACGGCAAGGTGCAGATGTGTCCTCTCCCGCCCGCCTGGCGACCTCCGACGAGTATCACGTCATCGCGGCTGCCGCGCGCGAGGCGGAGGATGCGGGTGACCTTGCCGGGGCCCGGCGGCTGATCGGCCTGTTGCCGGACGACGAGCGGCGGCGACGGTGGGCCCGCAGCCTCGACGTCGGTCTGGCGCTGGACGATGAACTCGAGCGCGCCCGCTGGCTGCTCGAGCCGGCATTGCGGCACGGCTTCGGCGCCGGCGCTGACGTCGGCTCCACGGCCCGGGCCCGGCTCATCGTGCTCGCCGGCGACGTCCTCCGCGCCCGGGGGGCCGCGGCGCTCGCCGCCAGCGTGGAGTCGTCGCACGCCGCCGTGCAGGACCCGCTCCTCGTCGACGTCGCACTGTTCGACCTCGGCATGCTCGGCCGCTACCGGGACGAGGTGCTCGTCCCGCTGGGCCACCGGCATGCCGGAGTGGTCGAATCCTGGCTGGACCGGGACGTTTCGGCCTTCGAGGTGCAGGCGGTCGAACCGGGGGGGCTGGTCCTGCACGACCTGGTGCATCGGCAGCAGACGGCGGTGCAGCGACCCGGGTCCGAGCCCGGCCCTGAGCTCGGTGACCTGCTCTACGGCCGCGTCCTCCCGGTCCGCGACCGAGCGTGCTTCGGTGTGGCGCCAGTGCGGGTGGACCGGGTCACGGCCCGTCGCGTGGTCCGTGCCCTCGCGCGCCGGGCTCCGCTGATCGAACGGCTGCGGGCCGTCGCGAGCTACCAGCGGCGATCGGCGGCCGGATGAGGTCGGCGGGACCGGTGTCAGCCCTGCTGCAGCTGCTGCACCCAGCTCTCGACCGCGTCCGCCGTACGGGGCAGCGCCTCCGAGAGCACGCGGCAGCCGCTGTCGGTCACCACCACGTCGTCCTCGATGCGGACCCCGATCCCGCGGAGCTCCGGCGGGACCGTCTCGTCGTCGGCCTGGAAGTAGAGCCCGGGTTCGACGGTCAGCACCATGCCGGCGGTCAGCGACGCCTCGCGGTAGGCCCCCCGCCGGGCGGCCGCGCAGTCGTGCACGTCCAGGCCGAGCATGTGCGAGGTGGCGTGCAGCGTGTAGCGGCGATGGACGCCCACGTCCGACCGGAGCGATTCCCGCGCCGGCACGGGCAGCACACCCCAGTCGTCCAGCGCGGCGGCGATGACCTCCATCGCCGCGCGGTGCGGGGCGAGGAAGTCGCTGCCGGGCTTGGTGGCCGCGATGCCGGCCCCCTGCGCCTCGCGCACGACCTCGTAGACCCGCCGTTGCGGCTCGGTCCAGCTCCCGTTGATCGGCAGCGTGCGGGTGACGTCAGCGGTGTAGAGCGAGTCCCGTTCGATGCCCATGTCCAGCAGCGCCACCTGTCCCGGTACGACGGGACCGTCGTTGCGGACCCAGTGCAGCGTCGTGGCGTGCGGGCCGCAGGCGACGATGGAGCCGTAGCCGACGTCGTTGCCGTCGAGCCGGGCCCGGCGTCCGAAGGTGCCTTCCAGCCACCGTTCGCCCCGTCCGAGCCCGCTGGCCGTGGGCATCTGCTGGACGACCTCGGCGAAGCCGACGGCGGTCGCGTCCACCGCGGCCTGGAGCTCGGCGATCTCGTACTCGTCCTTTGTCAGCCGGAGTTCGGACAGCACCGTGGCGAGCTCCGCGTCCCGAGCGGCCTCGACGGCGAGGACCTTCGCGTCCACCCGATCGTCGAAGCCGCGCAGCGCCCGGGTCGTCGCCGGCGCGAGGCGGGCCAGCGCGCCGGGCAGCTCGGTGAGCGGTCGGCACTCGAGGTCGAGCGCGGCCTCGGTTTCCCGGACGCCCCGGCGTGGGCCGACCCAGAGCTCCCCGTAGCGCCGGTCGCTGTAGAACGCGGCGGTCGACCGGTCGGAGCGGTCGGCCAGGTACAGGGCGCTCCGGCCCTGAGTGTCCACGAGGAGCACGGCGTCCGGCTCGTCACAGCCGGTGAGCCAGAAGAAGTCGCTGCCCGGCCGGAACGGGTAGTCGGTGTCGTTGGCCCGCACCCTCAGCGTGCCGCTGGGAACGACCAGCGCGTCGCCGGCGAACCTGGCGGTCAGGACGGCGCGTCGGCGCGCGGTGCAGGCCGCGACGGCCTCGCGGGCCGGAAGCTCATGGCTCGGCGCCGCCCACCCCCGCGCCATCAGCTCCCGCAGCGGTTTCGGCAGCTCGAGGTCGTGGCTCACCGTGCCCTGCGCGGGCACCGGGCTCTCAGCCTGCGGTCCCTCCGGTGCGGGCTCAACCGGCGCAACCGGCTGGCCCGCCGCGGCTGCCGGCGCCGCTGTCGAGGACGACAGCATCGCGCCGTTCGCGTCGGCCGGTGCCTCCTCGTCGACCGGCTCGGGGGCCGAACTCGGGAGGACGATCAGAACATCGGCTCCGGGGGTCTCGCCCGGCTCGTCGGCCATGCAGCGAGAGTAGGCATCGATCACCATTTGCGCCCAACCGCTCGAGGGCGCCTTCTCGTACCGTGCTGCCATGCAGTCCACTGGGGGGCAGGTGTCAGGACCGCTCGAGGGCCTCCTGGTCGTCGACCTCAGCCGGGTGCTTGCCGGTCCCTTCGCGACGATGCTCCTCGCCGATCTCGGCGCCCGTGTGATCAAGGTGGAGAAGCGGGGGAGTGGGGACGACAGCCGCACCTACGGGCCCTTCGTCGAGGGGCGTTCGCTCTACTTCGCCCGGGTCAACCGCGGCAAGCAGTCCATCGCTCTGGACCTGAAGGACCCGGCCGACCTCGCGACCCTCCGGGCGATGGCGGAACGAGCCGACGTGCTGGTGGAGAACTTCCGGCCGGACGTCATGGACCGGCTCGGCCTCGGCTACCAGCAGCTCTCGGCGCTGAACCCTCGGCTCGTGTACGCGAGCATCTCCGGCTTCGGCCAGACCGGGCCATGGCGGCTCCGTCCGGCCTACGACACGGTGGTGCAGGGCAGCAGCGGCCTGATGTCGATCACCGGTGCCCCCACCGACGGCCCGACGAAGCCGGGCATGCCGGTGGCGGACCTGTCCGCCGGCCTGTACACGTTCGGCGCGGTGTTGGCCGCGTTGCAGGGACGGGCCGTCACCGGACGCGGTACGCAGGTCGACGTCGCGATGCACGACTCGCTCGTCAGCCTGCTGGAGGGCGCGGCACAGTCCTACCTCGCCACCGGCGAGCCGCCGCCGAGGATCGGCAACGCGCACTACTCGATCGCCCCGTTCGACACCTTCGTCTGTTCGGACCGGCCGGTGATCATCTGCGCGGCGAACGACACGCTGTTCGCCGGGCTCTGCGGAGCGGTGGGTCGGCACGAGCTGACGGCGGACCCGCGCTTCCGCTCCAACGCCGTCCGGCACGAGAACCGGGACGTCCTGAAGCTCGA
Source organism: Frankiaceae bacterium (assembly GCA_035468175.1). Classification (GTDB taxonomy): domain Bacteria; phylum Actinomycetota; class Actinomycetes; order Frankiales; family Frankiaceae; genus JAVEDQ01. Next base: position 17,874 of record DATITC010000167.1, read on the forward strand.
GCTCGAGCAGGTGTTGCAGTCCGCGTCCGCCGACGAGTGGTTGGAGCGACTGAGCAACGCCGGGGTGCCGTGTGGGCCGGTCAGCGACATCGCCGAAGCGCTGAGTTCCGAGCAGATCGCGCAGCGGCACATGGTCATCAGTGCTGGTGGCCTGCCGATGCCGGGATCGCCGATCAAGATGCGGGACTTCCCGGATCCGCTCGAGCGGCCGGCCGCGCCCGAGCTCGATGAGCACGGCAGGGAGATCCGCTCGGAGTTCCGGCCGGTCCCGTCGCCCTGACGGGTGCGATGCCGGAAACGGCGGCCGGCTGCGTAACCGTTCCGGTGCCGGGCTCGTTGGGTCGGGAAAGCTACAGAAGATTCCCGCGATGCCGTAGATGAGAGTTCCGGGCGGAATGTGGGCACTTGTTCGTGGAGAACCGAGGAGAGGGAGTATCTGTCGCCGTGGAGGTCCGTTTCTCGAGCCGTGCAGCGGCGACGCTGGCCGTGCCGGCCATGCTGGTGGCCCTCGCGGGGTGCGGCGGAACGGCGGCCGGGTACGCGTCGGACCCCCCGCCGCCGAGCTACCCCGCGGTGACGTCCCACAAGGCGCAGTCCGCTGACGACTACGGCGTCCAGACCCCGAGCGGTTCGACGCCCGTGCAGCAGGCCACCGCCGGCGCGCCGCCACCGTCGGCCCCTGCCACCGCGCCGAAGGCGACCGCCGCTTTCGACGGGCTGAAGCCGGGTGACAGCGGGGCGCAGGTCCGGGCGCTGGAGGAGAAGCTGCAGTCGATGCACTTCTGGGTCGGCTCCGCCGACGGTAACTACGGGCTTACCACGACCCAGGCCGTGATGGCGGTCCAGAAAGCTGCCGGGCTCACCCGCGACGGCGTGATGGGGACCGAGACCCGCAAAGCGCTGGCGCGCGGAGTTTCGGTCAGTGCCAAGTCCTCCAGCGGTCGCTATGTCGAGATCGACAGGTCGCGTCAGCTCGTGATGCTGGTCCAGAACGGCGACGTGCAGACGATCCTCAACACGTCCACCGGCTCGGGACAGCGGTACAGCTCCGAGGGGCACACCTCCACCGCGAACACCCCGGCGGGCCGATTCACGATCTCGCGGCAGGTCGACGCGCTGGACAAGGGCCCGCTCGGCGACCTGTGGCGGCCGAAGTACTTCAACGGAGGCATCGCCCTGCATGGCGCGCCTTCGATTCCGGCCTACCCGGCCAGCCACGGCTGCGCCCGGATCAGCAACCCGGCGATCGACTGGATCTGGGACACCAACCAGGCGCCGATCGGCACCAACGTGTGGGTGTACTAAGCCCGTTCGGTGGCGGGTGGGGGGCGGAACAGCTGCGACGGGTCAGGTCACCCGCGGTGGTGACTCGCGTTCACGTCGGGCCTGGTCCAGCGTCGCGTTGAACTCCGCGCCCAGCAGGACCGCGAAGGCGGTGATGTAGAAGAACAGCAGCACAGCCACCGGTGCGGCCAGAGTGCCGTACACCACGGCCCGGTCGAACACGGCGGAGACGTAGTACCGCAGCCCGTAACAGCCGATCAGCCAAATGATCATGGCGAGCACGGCGCCCGGTACGGCCTGGCGCCAGGGCCGTCGGTGCGGCACGGACAGGTGGTAAAGGCTCGTCAGGATGGTCAGCGAGAGCACTGCGACGAGCGGCCAGTAGGTGAAGGCGACGAGCCGCAGCAACCAGTTGTCGACATGCTGGTTCAGCAGCCGGTGGATCAGGGTCGGCCCGAGCACGAGGGCCGGAAGCAGCAGCACGCCGGTGACGACCTGGGCCAGGTAGAGCCGCAGTGCGAGTAGCCGGCTCTTGATCGCTCCCCGGGCGTCGCGCTCGCCGTAAGCGATGGTGATCGTGTTGACGTAGGTCGCCATCGCCGTGGAACCGGACCAGAACGAGAGCAGGAAGCCGACGGAGATGACGTCCGGCCGCCCGTTGCGCAGGACGTCCTCGATGGTCGGCTGCAGGCTGTCGGTGATCGTCGAGGCGGTGAGGATGTGCTGCGACGCATTCACCAGGCTGTTCTCGATGCGCAGCGCCACATTGTGGCCGAAGGCATCTCCGGCATAGCCGATGGTCCCGAAGACCGCCAGCAGGAGGGGCGGCAGCGAGAGCAGTTGCCAGAAGCCCGCTTCGGCCGAGAGGCCCAGGATGCGGTCCTGCCAGGCCTTGGCCAGCGTCCGGCTGATCAGCGCCCAGAACGGCTTGCGGCGCCGCGGGAGTCGCTTGGCCCCGGCCTGGACCGGCTGGGTAGTCGCCGCCCCGGTTCGGGTCCACGTGTCGGTGGCGGCGCTAATGGCTGTTCCGGTGCGGGTGGCCGGGGTGGCGGAGGCATTCCCGGTATCAGCGGCACCTGGACCCAGTTCAAGGGTGGGTGAGGGGTCCTCTCGGTACTCGCCGCTGCGCGGCACCGGTGGCCCCGCCGATGCCTGGGGCACCTGCGCCTCCTGCGGTTCGATGACAGCCGCGGGAGGCCGAGGCCGCCGGCGGAGGCGTCGACGGCCCACCTTGTCACCGTCGACCCGGGGCAGGCTCACCAGAAAACTGTAGGTGCAGCAGTCCAGTTACTGCGGGTTCCCGAGACGGAATCGCCGAAACCGGTGGGTCCGGACGCAGGTAGGGGCGCCGCCGAAACGGCGACGCCCCTACCTGGAAGGTTCTCGGCGATCAGGCGCGACCCTTGGAGAGGTCGAGCTTGTCGGTTTCGTCCTGGATCTCAGAGGCGACCTCTTGCAACTTCGTTGCGTGGGCCTGAGCGTGGTGTCGGCAGAAGAGAAGGTCCCCGCCACCGGGAAGTACGACGCGTACGTAAGCCTGAGCTCCGCACCGGTCGCAGCGGTCCGCAGCGGTAAGAGAGCGTTCCTTTGTCGGAGCAGTTCCTGTCACATTTCCTCCAACACCTGTCGGCGCACATACGTTCCGTCGAACGAGGGGCAACGTGCGTCGCCGGGCAGCGATGTTCTTGACGTCCCCCATCTTCGCGGGACTACGCGCCGACGTGACCACCTGCACTGTGAGCTTGCGCCCACAGCCTGATCGACCGAAATCGACCGAAACTTCAGCCCTTTCGGGCGCCGAACATGATGTCGTCCCAAGCCGGTACGGCACTGCGGCGTCGACCTGTCCCTGCCCGCCCAGGCGTCTTCGACCCCGCAGACGCGTCACGATTCGGTTCGTCTTCCGTCACGACGGCGGCAGGCTCGGCGACCGGTTCCCCGGTTCCAGCCGCCGGCGGGTCGGCGGGGAGCCGCTCATGCCGCGACGGGCGTACCGGTTCGGTGCCGGGAAGGAGGAGGTCCGTTGCCTCCGCCTGGACGCGCGTCCGGTCCGGTCGGGTCGCGGTCGCCGTTCGCGATCCGCCGGGCACGTCGCTGTCGAGCGCCACGTCGGCACGAGCGGCGGGGGACGCCGGTGCGGTCTTCGAGGTCTCGTCGACCGGCTGGCTGTCCGCCTCGGACCCGCGGCCGGCAAGCACGACCAGCCCGTTCGGCCGGCCGGGGACGCTTCGTCCGGCCGCGGCGGTGCGCCGCCGGCCGTCGTCACCGACCGCGAGGGCTTCGCGGCCCTCGTTCGGAGCCTGGGCGGTGGCGACGCCCGCGGCTTCCGCGACAGCGGTCAGCGAATCGGGGCCTGCGGTGGGCGCGGGCATCGGTGCCAGGGCGGCGGTGGCGCCGGCGTCGGCAGCCCGGACGCGCCGTGCCTTCGGGTCCCAGCTCCAGGTGGCGCGGGTCGGTGTGCCGGCCTCCATGGCCAGCGTGACGAGCCAGGTGCCGTCGGGGCGGCGCTTCGCGTCCCACTCGACGGATTCGGGGTCGACGCTTTCTTCCACCAGCCGGTCATCCACCAGCGCGCCGAGCGGGCGGCCCGGGGTGTTCCGGTGCGGACCGGGGGCGCTGGCGTTGCGGGCCTCGGAGACGACGCGTGCACGTTCGGCCAGGATCGGCGCCTCGTACCGCTGAACCCGACCGACCGGAATGCCGGCGGCCTTGGCGACCTCGTCGGCGGTCGCGCCAGCGCGGAGCCGGGACTGGATCTCCCGAGGGCTGAGGGCGCTCTCCACCCGGGTCTCGGGCTGGCTCACGACGGCTCGGGGCGTGCCGCTCCGCAGCGCGGCCCGGAGCCGCTCGTCCGCGGCCACCCGGAATCGCTCGCTCTCAGCCCCGCGGGACATGTCGACGAGGACGAGGCTCTTGCCGTCGTCGGTCAGTCCCAGGGCCCGCAGCTCGCGCACTGGTGCCTCCCCTTGCCTCGTCGCCGTCGCCGTACGACCGCGTGGGTCGTGCAGCTCGAACCAACAACCTAGTTGGTCGACCCAGCCGAAGTCCTCCCCGACTCCCGCGAGCCGCAAAGTTCTCGTGGTCCGTGCGGGGCCCGGCGGCGGGTCGATGTGCGACACGCCGAACCAGTACCTACCTGCGCCGGACCGCAGCTAGCCCGCGGCGGTCGCGGCGGGCTCGTCCGCGGTGTCCTCGACCGCCGCAAGCGCCGCGCCGACGATGCCCGCGTTGTTCAGCAGGGTCGCCGGTACGACCTCCGTGCGGACCTGCAGCAGCGAGAGGTACTTGTCGGCCTTCTTGCTCACGCCGCCGCCGAGGATGATCAGGTCGGGCCAGAACAGATCCTCCAGGTGGCGGAAGTAGCGGGTGAGCCGATGCGCCCATTCCTCCCAGGACAGCCCCTCGCGCTCCCGCGCCGAGTCGGAGGCCCGGGTCTCGGCGTCATGCCCGGATAGCTCGAGGTGTCCCAGCTCGGTGTTGGGCAGCAGTCGGCCGTTCGAGAACACCGCCGTGCCGATGCCCGTGCCGAGCGTCGCCATGATCACGATTCCCTGGTGGCCGCGACCCGCACCGAAAGCCATCTCCGCGACGCCCGCCGCGTCCGCGTCGTTGACGGCGGTGACGGGGTTGCCGGTCGCCTCGCCCAGCACCGCGCTGATGTCGATCCCGACCCAGCCGCTGTCGACATTGGCCGCGGTCATGGCCTTTCCGGCCTTGACGACGGCGGGGAAGGCGGCGCCCACCGGTCCCGTCCAGTCGAAGTGCGACACCACCTCGGCGACCACGCCGGCGACCGCCGCCGGCGTCGCCGGCGACGGTGTGGCGACCCGGAACCGGTCCGCCGCGAGTTCACCTGTATGGAGATCGACCGGTGCGCCCTTGACGCCGCTGCCACCGATGTCGAGCCCGAACACGGTCGTTTCGCGTAGTTCCACCCAGATCCTCCAGATATGCGCTGTCGGCTCGGTCAGGAGCTTGGGGCTCCTGCACTTCAGCACACATGACTCCCGTTGCCCGCGGGTAGCGACCCTCGTTGTGTTCCGCGTGAGTCCAAGGCGATCAGACCGCCCAGCCGGTGAGGTGCGGTCGACCCCCGCCCCCGGCCGGGATGACGCGCCCGACGGGTTCGGTCGGCCTCAGTTCGGTCGGCCTCAGTCTGGGGCGCGTCGGGACGGTGGCGTCCGCGGCGCCCGCACGCTGCTCGATCCTGACTTGACCGAATCGAAGGCCGGGTCCGCGAACCAACCGCGACCGCGTCGGCCGCGGCCCTCGCCGGGATCGGAAGCCCCCCGGACCCGGACTCCCGGCGCGCGTCGACCGGGCGACCGCCGCGATGGGCGGCCGAACCGACCGGCCCGGCGTCCAGCTCCGCCGCCGCCTCCGTCGATCGGCACCTTCTTCGCCGGTAGCGGCGCGGCCTTCCGTCGGGCGGCGCCGGCGCTGCTCGCCCTGTTCTCGCTAGCGATCTTCACCGTGGGTGCCAGCGTCGCGTACACCAAGAGCCAGGACAAAGGCACGGCCTTGACCGCGGCCCCCGGTCAGCAGGCCGCGGTGACCGCGCTTCAGCTGGGTCGGGGCGGCCGAGGCTCGGTGCAGGTCGCCGGACCGTCGGCAGTAACCCCGGCCGCGGCGGCCAAGGTCGCGCCGCTCAATCGCGTCTACCTGCCGGATGCGCTGGTCCGCCTGCCAAAGGCCGCGACCCCGGCCCAACTCGCCGCGATCAAGAAGATCTCAGGTGTGCAGGGCATCGTGGCTGTCGGTGCCGGAACAACCACCTACGGCGGGCGGAAGGTCAACGCGCTGGCGGTCGACCCGTCGACGTTCCGCGCGTACACGCCGCAGCCGACCGCGGCCTCGGACGGGCTCTGGCAGTCGGTCGCCCGCGGTGAAGCGGTCGCCTCGTACGCGCTGGACAAGGCCAAGAAGCTTCCCCTCGGGGACTCGCTGCCACTCGGCAACGCCGGAAGCGTCCGGCTCGGTGCTCTCGCCGAGTTCTCCCTGCCCGGGGTCGACCTCGTCGTCGACGCCTCCCGCGGCACGGCCGCCAGACTGACCGGTGCGGCACTGCTGGTGAGCGCGCCGTCCGGCACCGAGGCCACGCTGCAGAAGGAGATCGGCGACGCCGTCGGCGGCACTGTCACCGTCAAGATGCTGCGGCCGACCTTCAGCGTGCCCACCAGCTACGACACCGGGCGGGGCCAGCGGAGCAACGCTCCGCGCGACCTGCGGACGCTGTACACGCAGGCCGCGACCACTTGCCCGGGGCTGCCCTGGGGCGTCCTGGCCGGCATCGGTCAGATCGAGACGAACCACGGTCAGAACACGGCGGTCTCCAGCGCCGGTGCCATGGGTCCGATGCAGTTCGAGCCGTCGACCTGGGCCATCTACGGCGTCGACGGCAACGGGGACGGCAAGGCCAACATCCTCGACCAGGTCGACGCGGTCTACAGCGCGGCCCGGTACCTGTGCGCCTCCGGGGGCGGGAACCCGAACACCCTGTACGACGCGATCTTCTCCTACAACCACGCCGACTGGTACGTCCGCGAGGTGCTCGGTCTGGCGGCCCAGTATCGCTGAGCAGTTCGGTAAAGCTGAGCAGTTCGGTATCGCTGGGTCGGTGCAGCCCTTCGACGCGATCGTCCTCGCAGGCGGCAACTCCCGCCGGCTCGGCGGGCGGGACAAGCTTCTCGAAGTCGTCGGCACCCGCCGCCTGATCGATCGGGTACTCGACGCTGTCTCCGCCGCCGACCGGATCGTGGCGGTGGGGGAGAAGCGCGACGGGACGGGAGCGGCCACCTGGGTACGCGAGGAGCCCCCGGGCGGCGGTCCGGTGGCGGCCCTCGCCGCCGGCCTGCAGCAGGTCTCCGGTGCCCTGGTCGTCCTTCTCGCCGGCGATCTCCCCTTCGTCCAGCAGCTGCACGTCGATCGACTGCTTGAGGTGATCAGCGCGGCCGAGCCGACGGCGGCCGGCGCGATGTACGTCGACCGGGACGGCCGGGATCAGCCGCTCCTGAGTGTCTGGCGGACAGGGCGGCTACGCGACGTGCTGCCGTCCGACCCGGCCGGGCACGGGTTGCGCCGGGTGCTGGCACCGTTGGACGTGATCCGTCTGCCGGGCGGCGACGACCTCGTCGACTGTGACACGCCGGAAGACCTGGCGGCCGCCCGCGCACGGGCCGGATCTTCCGAGGAGCGACCGTGAACGTTCTGGACCAGTGGGTGGCTGACGTGATCGCTGCCCTCGGCCTCGACCCGGCCGGGTACGACCGGGATCTCCTGCTCGACCTGACGCGGGACGTCGCCCACGGCGTCGCTCGACCCGCCGCCCCGCTGACCGCCTACCTCGCCGGCCTGGCCGCGGGACGGGACGGCGGGGACCGAAGCGCGCTCGAGGCCGCGGTACGGCAGATCGCCGCCCTGATCCCGGCGGAGTCCGCCCCCGCTGAGTAGTTCCGGCCAGAACCGGCCGAGCAGGTCAGGTGATGCGGCCCGGGCAGCTGTAGACGTTCATCGTCTGCCCGCGCAGGAAACCGACCAGGGTCATGCCGACCTCTTCGGCGAGTTCGGCGGCCAGCGTCGACGGCGCGGAGACGGCGGCCAGCGTCGGGACCCCGGCCATCAGCGCCTTCTGCGTGAGCTCGAACGACGCCCGGCCGCTCACCATCAGCACCGTGGATCGCAGCGGAACCAGCCCTTCCCGCAGCGCCCAGCCCAGCACCTTGTCCACGGCGTTGTGCCGGCCGACGTCCTCGCGGGCCACGAGAAGCCGACCGTCCGGATCGAACAGACCCGCCGCGTGCAGGCCGCCGGTCTTGTCGAACGCGGCCTGCGCCGCCCGGAGCGTGTCCGGCAACGTGGTCAGGACGTCTACCGGGATGTGCAGCGGGTCGTCCCGCACCTCGAACGTCGAGGCGGTGCGGACCGCGTCGACGCTCGCCTTGCCGCAGAGGCCGCAGGACGACGTCGTGAAGAAATTGCGCTGCACCGACGGGTCCGGCGGCGGCACGTGGGCGCCGAGGGCGGCGTCCAGCACGTTGTAGGTCTGCCGGCCCTGATCGTCCGTGCCGGCGCAGTAGCGCAGCGCGGTGAGGTCCTCGGCGGCGGCGATGACGCCTTCGGTGAGCAGGAAGCCCGCAGCCAGGTCCATGTCGGCTCCGGGTGTCCGCATCGTCACGGCCAGCGACGTGCCGGCGATCCGAATCTCCAGCGGCTCCTCGGCGGACAGCGTGTCGATGCGCTCACGCCGCGAAGTTCCGTCGATCCGGACGACCTTTCGGCGGGAGGTGCTGCGGCCCATGTATGCCAGGGTGGCAGACTCACGGAAAGTCCGCTCACCTGGAGTTCGCCTTGACCTTGCGCGACACACGTTCTATCCGGGAGACGGTGCTCGGTTGGCCCGTGCTTCGTCAGCTCCGGGACGGAGACCCGATTGGCCGCGGTGTCGCCGCCGAGAGCCGGCACACGCTGGAACTGACCCCACGCACCACGACCGCGGACCGGGTGGTCAAGAGCATCTGTCCGTATTGCGCCGTCGGTTGCGGGCAGCGGGTCTACGTGAAGGACGAGAAGATCGTTCAGATCGAGGGCGACCCCGACTCCCCGGTGAGCCGCGGTCGGCTGTGTCCGAAGGGCAGCGCGTCGAAGCAGCTGGTCACCGGCCCCGGACGCGAGCAGACGATCAAGTACCGCCGTCCCTACGGAACCGAGTGGGAGGACCTCGACCTCGACACCGCGATGGAGATGATCGCGGACCGGGTCCTGAAGACCCGCAAGGACGGCTGGCAGGACGAGCAGGACGGCGTGAAGGTCCGCCGGACCATGGGGATAGCGAGCCTCGGAGGGGCGACCCTCGACAACGAGGAGAACTACCTCATGAAGAAGCTCTACACGGCCATGGGCGCGGTGCAGATCGAGAACCAGGCCCGTATTTGACACAGCTCCACCGTCCCCAGTCTGGGGACCTCGTTCGGTCGCGGCGGCGCCACCAACTTCCAGCAGGACCTGCAGAACTCTGACTGCATCATCATCGAGGGCTCGAACATGGCCGAGTGCCATCCAGTCGGGTTCCAGTGGGTGATGGAGGCGAAGGCGCGCGGCGCGACGGTGATCCACGTCGACCCGCGCTTCACGCGCACCAGCGCGGTGGCGGACATGCACGTGCCGCTGCGCGTCGGCACCGACATCGCCTTCCTCGGCGGACTCATCAACTACGTCCTGCAGAACGACCTCTGGTTCCACGAGTACGTCACCGCCTACACCAACGCGGCGACCCTCGTCGGACGGGACTTCCAGGACACCGAGGAGCTCGACGGTCTGTTCTCCGGCTGGAACCCGGAGACCCGCTCCTACGATCCGGCGACCTGGCAGTACGAGGGCGTCACCGTGAACAGCGGTTCCGGCGACCCCAGCGCCAACCCGCCCGCCGACGACCGCTCCCGGGAGGACGCGGAGGCCGAGAAGGGGCAGTCCCTGGGCAGCGGTGGTGCGACGCTCGGCGAGGGTGCCGAGATCGAGCGGGACGAGACGCTGCAGGACCCGCGTTGCGTGATCAACGTGCTGCGGCGGCACTACCTCCGCTACACCCCGGAGATGGTGGAGCAGGTCTGCGGCATTCCGCAGGACCAGTTCCGCCGGGTCGCCGAGGCACTGACCCGCAACAGCAACCGGGAGCGCACCAGCGCCTTCGTCTACGCCGTCGGCTGGACGCACCACACGACCGGGGTGCAGTACATCCGCACCGCTGCGATCCTGCAGCTGCTGCTCGGCAACATCGGGCGTCCGGGCGGCGGGATCATGGCGCTACGCGGGCACGCCAGCATCCAGGGCTCGACCGACATCCCGACGCTGTACAACCTGCTGCCGGGCTACATCCCGATGCCGCACGCCCAGCACGATCTGACCCTCGAGAACTTCCTTCAGAACAACACGACCCAGACGGGCTTCTGGGGGCACATGGACGCCTACGTCGTCAGCCTCCTGAAGTCCTGGTGGGGTGATGTGGCCACGGCGGAGAACGACTACTGCTTCGACTACCTCCCTCGGATAACCGGCGATCACGGCACCTACAAGACGGTGATGGACCAGATCGACGGCAAGACCAAGGGCTACTTCATCCTCGGGCAGAACCCGGCGGTCGGCTCGGCCAACGCGAAGCTGCAGCGGCTCGGGCTGGCAAGCCTCGATTGGCTGGTGATCCGGGACTTCTCGCTCATCGAGAGCGCGATGTTCTGGAAGGACGGACCGGAAATCGAGACCGGCGAGCTCGAGACGACGAAGATCCCGACCGAGGTCTTCTTCCTCCCGGCGGCGTCGCACACCGAGAAGGACGGGACGTTCACCAACACCCAGCGCATGCTGCAGTGGCACCACAAGGCGGTCGAGCCGCAGGGTGACTGTCGCAGCGAGCTGTGGTTCTACTACCACCTGGGTCGGATGCTGCGCGAGCGGCTAGCAGCCTCCACCGACGAGCGGGACCGGCCGCTGCTCGACCTGACCTGGGACTACCCGCTCGAGGGCGACACGCAGGACCCGTCCGCCGACGCCGTGCTCCGCGAGATCAACGGAGTCGGGCCGGACGGCAAGGCGCTGTCCTCCTACACGCAGATGAGGCCGGACGGATCGACCTCAGGCGGCTGCTGGATCTACACGGGCGTCTACGCCGACGAGGTCAACCAGGCGGCCCGGCGCAAACCCGGGCGCGAGCAGAACTGGGTGGCGCTCGAATGGGGTTGGGCGTGGCCGGCGAACCGGCGGACCCTGTACAACCGCGCCTCGGCCGACCCGGACGGCAAGCCGTGGAGCGAGCGCAAGGCCTACGTCTGGTGGGATGCGGACGCGAACGACGGTGCCGGGAAGTGGACCGGCCACGACGTCCCGGACTTCGAGGTGACGAAGCGGCCGGACTACGTGCCGCCGAACCAGGCGAAGGCCGAGGACGGGATCGGCGGGGCGAACCCGTTCATCATGCAAGCCGACGGCAAGGGCTGGCTGTTCGCGCCCAGCGGTCTCGTCGACGGGCCGATGCCGACGCACTACGAACCGCACGAGTCGCCCTTCGCGAACCCGCTCTACGGGCAGCAGGCGAACCCGTCGCGGGAGGTGTTCCCACGCAAGGACAACCTCTCCAACCCCGGTGGCCGTGAGCCGGGACGCGAGATCTTCCCGTTCGTCTTCACCACCTATCGGCTGACCGAGCATCACACCGCCGGCGGGATGAGTCGCTGGCTGCCGTACCTGTCGGAGTTGCAGCCGGAGATGTTCTGCGAGGTTTCGCCGGAGATGGCCCGCGTCGTCGGTCTCACGCACGGCGGGTGGGCGACGATCGTCACCGCCCGCACGGCGATCGAGGCACGCGTGCTGGTCACCGACCGGATGGGGCCGCTGCGGGTGGGGGACCAGGTGGTGCACCAGATCGGGCTGCCGTATCACTGGGGGCCGAACGGTTTGTCCAAGGGCGACGCGGCGAACGAGCTGCTTTCGGTCCAACTCGATCCGAACGTGCATATCCAGGATTCGAAGGCCGGTACGTGCGACGTGCTGCCCGGTCGCCGCCCCCGCGGTCCGGAGCTGCTGCGTTTCGTCGAGGAGTACCGCAGTCGGGCCGGTGTCCACGCAGAGACAGGAACGGGCTGATGAGCCGCTTTCAGACGAATTCGCTGTCAGGACCGCTGCACGACGTCGCCGCGAACGCCGGTCACGCGGATCCGGACAGCCCGGAGGCGAAGCCGCGGCTGGGCTTCTTCACCGACACCTCGATCTGCATTGGCTGCAAAGCCTGCGAGGTGGCGTGCAAGGAGTGGAATTCCGTCCCGGACGACGGTCTCCAGATGCTCGGGATGTCCTACGACAACACCGGCTCGCTGGGTGCCAACACGTGGCGGCATGTCGCCTTCATCGAGCAGCAGCGTCCGCTCGGGTTCCAGGAGCCCGGGCTCGAGGGCACGCCGACCGGTGAAAGCGGCATCCGCGAGTCCGCCGACATCGTGCAGGGCGCGGTGCAGCGGTTGCCCGACGCGACCCGGATGGGCACGCACGCACTCGACTACCAGCTGGGCGCCGCGGCGGCGCGCCCGCCGGTCGACCTCGGGCTACCGCTGACCAAGCCACCCGGCGACAACGGCTCGGCTGAGGGCCGGACCGAGTTCCGCTGGCTGATGGCCTCCGACGTCTGCAAGCACTGCACGCACGCCGGCTGCCTCGACGTCTGCCCGACCGGAGCGCTGTTCCGCACCGAGTTCGGCACCGTCGTCGTGCAGGAGGACATCTGCAACGGCTGCGGCTACTGCGTGCCGGCCTGCCCCTACGGCGTCATCGACCGGCGCGAGGAGGACGGCCGTGCCTGGAAGTGCACCCTCTGCTACGACCGGCTGAAGGACGACCAGACGCCGGCCTGCGCGCAGGCGTGCCCGACCGAGTCGATCCAGTTCGGGCCACTCGACGAGCTGCGGGAGCGCGCCGCCAAGCGCGTCGAGCAGTTGCACAGCCTCGGGGTCTCGGATGCCCGGCTCTACGGCGAGTCGCCGGATGACGGCGTGGGCGGTGACGGTGCGTTCTTCCTGCTGTTGGACGAGCCCGAGGTGTACGGCCTGCCGCCGGACCCGGTGGTGCCGACGTCCAACCTGTTGCAGATGTGGCGGCAGGCCGGCCTTGCTGGCGCCGGCCTCGTCGCCGCCGTCGCCCTGGCATTCGTGGGGGCCGGCCAATGACGCTTCTCGGCAGCGACGGGTCGTCCCCGGGTCCGGGGGACGCGAGCGGCGGTCCCGAGTCCGGCGGGCCTCGGCCGCCGCAGGAAGGTGTGCCGCTCGGTCAGGGCAACGTCACCGAGGTGACCCGCGATGGGCTGCGCAACGTGGTGTCCGACCGCCTGGCGCAGACCGGGGCGCACGGTGGCCGCAAGCGAAGGAGTCGCCGGGGCGACCCGAACGCGATGGTGCCGGAGGCGGAGTTCACCTCCTACTACGGCCGGCCCGTCGTCAAGGCGGCGCCGTGGACCAACGACATCCCCGCCTACCTGTTCATGGGCGGTTTGGCGGCCGGCTCCTCGCTGGTGGCGGCGGCCGCCGACCTCACCGGCCGTCCTGTCACCCGGCAGGCCGGTCGCTACACCGCATTGGCGGCCCTGCTCGGCAGCAGCTACGCGCTGATCCACGACCTGGGTCGACCGGAGAGGTTCTACAACATGCTCCGGGTCGCGCGTCTCACCTCGCCGATGTCGATGGGCACCTGGATCCTCAGTGCCTACGCACCGGCGGCCGGTGCCGCGGCCGTGGCGGAGCTCGCGCCGCACGTCCCGGGGCTGCCCGTCTGGGTTCGGTCCGTGACCCCGGTGGCCGGACGCATCGCGGGGATCTCCGCTGCGGCATTGGCGCCGGCGCTGGCGAGCTACACGTCCGTGCTGCTGTCCGACACCGCCACACCCTCGTGGCGGGAGGGATGGCGGCAGCTCCCGGTGGTGTTCGTCTCCGGGGCCGCGGCGTCGGGGGCCGGCATCGGCCTGCTGGCCCCGCTCGAGGAGAGCGGCCCCGCCCGGCGACTCGCCGTCGGGTCCGCCGCCGTCGGCATCGCCGCCGCCTACTGGCTGGAGCACGGCACAGGGCTGGCCGGCACCGCCTACTCCGAGGGCAAGGCTGCCCCGCTGACCCGTGCCTCCCGTGGTCTGCTCGCCACCGGCGCTGCGCTTGCGCTCGCGGGACGTCGGTCGCGAGCCGTGTCGGCGCTCGCGGGTCTGTGCCTCCTGTCCGGCTCGGCGATCAAGCGGTTCTCCACGTTCGAAGCCGGGCTGCAGTCGGCGCGCGATCCGAAGTTCACGGTCGTGCCGCAGCGGGAGCGGCTGCGGAAGGGGCAGCAGGCGTCGGAGCGGCCCATTCCGTAGGTCATCCCCTGCCTACGGTCAGCCCAGTTTGGGGCGGGCCCGTTCGACGATGGCGCGGGTGTCGACCCCCGCCGGCAGGGTGCCGTAGGACATGCCCCAGTCGCCGCCGAGTCGGGTAGCGCAGAACGCGTCGGCGACCGCGGGGTGCCCGTAACGGACCAGCAGGGAGCCCTGCAGCACCAACGCCATCTGCTCGACGAGTCGGCGTGCCGACGCCTCGGCGGCGCTGCCCAGCGCAGCCTGCAGAGCTGTCACGGACCGGTCCAGACGAGCGTCTGCGCCGGTGGCCAGCCCGACCTCGGTGAAGAACGCCTGGACCGACTCAGGCGTCCGGGCCATCGCGCGTAGGACGTCGAGCGCGTTGACGTTGCCGCTGCCCTCCCAGAGGCCGTTCAGCGGCGCCTCGCGGTAGAGCCGGGGCATGCCGGAGTCCTCGACGTAACCGTTGCCACCCAGGCATTCGAGGGACTCGGCGGCGTGACCCGGCGCCCGCTTGCAGACGAAGTACTTCGCGACGGCCGTCGCGAGCCGCCGGAACGCCACCTCACCGGAATCGATCGCGTTGGCGAGCCGGAGCGCGAGCAGCGTCGCGGCCTCGGATTCGATGGCGAGGTCGGCTAGCACGGCGCTCATGGCCGGTTGATCCACCAGATCACGACCGAACGCGGACCGGTGGGCCGCATGGTGCGTCGCCTGGGCCACGCCGGCCCGCATGCCGGCCGCCGAGCCGAGCACGCAGTCCAGCCTCGTCGCGTTGACCATCTCGACGATGGTGGGCACGCCGCGGCCCTCCGACCCGAGCCGCTGACCGAGCGTGCCGTCGAATTCGACCTCGCTGGAGGCGTTCGAACGGTTGCCGAGCTTGTCCTTGAGGCGCTGGAGCCGGAACACGTTGCGGGTGCCGTCCGGCAGGGTCCGCGGGACCACGAAGCAGGTGACCCCGTGCTCGGTCTGGGCGAGGACCAGGAACAGGTCGCCCATCGGGGCCGAGCAGAACCACTTGTGACCGGTGAGGCGGTACCAACCGTCCTCGCCCGCCGCCTCCGCCCGCGTCGTGTTGGCCCGGACGTCCGATCCGCCCTGCTTCTCCGTCATCGCCATGCCGGCGAGCGCGCTGCTCTTCCCGGGCAGCGGGCGCGGTTCGTACTGCCGCGCGGACAGTCGAGGGATCCACTCCGCGGCGATACGCTCGTCGCTGCGCAGCGCCGGCACCGCGGCGTAGGTCATCGAAATCGGGCAACCGTGGCCGGCGTCGACGTTCCACACCATGAACCCGGCCGCCCGGGTCACGTGAGCCGCGGACCGGCCCTCGGTCCACGCGGCACCGTGCAGACCGGCGCCGACCGAGGTCTCCATCAGCCGGTGGTAGGAGGGGTGGTACTCGACCTCGTCGATGCGGTGGCCATAGCGGTCATGCGTCCGCAGGACGGGGGGGTAGCGGTTGGCCTCGTCGGCCCAGCGCTGCGCCTCTTCGCTGCCGGCGACGCGTCCGAGTTCGGACAGGTCCTCCGCCGCTGCACCCGCACCGAACCGCTCGACTGCCTCGACGAGCACCGCGTCGCTCCGGAAGACGTCGTATCCGACGAGCGGGGGCGGCTGGTTCGTGACGGCGTGCGTGTCGACCATGAGGGCATTCTGCGCCACTTCGGTCGGTCCGCGTTCGGCTTCGGGCCGGACGCCGTGGCGCTCCGGCCTAGACGACCCGGGGAATGGGTATGACCTTTGGTCTCAGCCCTGGAGGTTGCTATGTCCACAGCTATCGGAGTGGTCGTCGGCGTCGTCGTCGTCCTGCTCATCGCGGCGGTTGTCGCCCTGTTGCTGAAGAAGCGAGCTCAGCGGCGCCGCGAGCTCCAGGAGCAGTACGGGCCTGAGTACGACCGGGCGGTCGAACAGACCGGCAGCCGTCGGGCAGCCGAGCGCGAGCTCGCGGAGCGGGACGAACAGCGCTCGCAGCTGACCATCGTGCCGCTGTCCTCGTCCTCCCGCGCGCGCTACACGCAGTCGTGGGACGAGGTGCAGGGCCGCTTTGTCGACGACCCACAGGCTTCGGTCGCGGACGCCGACGAGCTGGTCACCTCCGTGCTGCGGGAGCGCGGGTACCCGACCGAGGGCTTCGAGGAGCAGGCCCGCCTGCTGTCGGTGGACCATGCGAACACTCTGGAGAGCTACCGGCAGGGCCATCAGATCGGGACCCTCGCGCGGCAGCGTCAGGCCACTACCGAGCAGCTGCGTCAGGGGATGATGCACTACCGGTCGTTGTTCCGGGAGCTGGTCGACGAGCGTGGGGACGAGACCGGGGGCAGCCACGACGGGGTCGTGGGTGCGCAGGGCGGGTTCGCCGCGGATCCGCACCCGACAACCGAATACGCCCGGCCCCAGCAGCAGGTGCCGCAGATGCCGCGGGCACAGCAACAGCAGCAGCACCCGCAGGCGCAGCCGCAACCGCAGCAGTACGCGCAGCCGCAGCAGGTGCCACAGATGCCGCGGGAGCACCAACAGCAACAGGACCCGCAGGCGCAGCCGCAGCAGCAGTACGCGCAGCCGCAACACCAGGAGTACGCGCAGCCGCCGACCACGCCCCCGCCGACCTTGCCGCCGCCGTTCGCACCCGACGACGTCACGCAGCCGGTGCGTCCGCACCAGGTCCAGCCGGGTGGGCAGCTCCAGGGCGAGCCCTACCCGACCGACGGCTCGGTGCCCCCGGACGACGCGCAGCAGGGTGAGCGACTCCGGCGACGCACGGGCGGCCCGGACGGCGGCGATGTGCGCCGCTGACGCCTGATCCGGTGTTCGTGGCCCGCTAGGTCGCTACTTCTGCAGCCACACCATTTGAGGTGTTGTGGCGACACCTGCTGAGGTGTGGGCGCACGACAGAACACCCATTCTCCGGCGAACACATGTGGTGGTGTGCGACCGCCGCAGCCGCAGCCGCCGCACCGCGTCAACGGACGGTGATCTGACCCGCCGGTCCGTCGATGAGTTCTCCGATCACGCAGGACCCGGGCACTTCGGCCGCGACCAGCAGACCGCCGCTGGTCTGGGCATCGGCGAGCAGAATCAACTCGAGTTCGGCGAGGTCGCTGACCAGGTGCGGGCGCACCCAGTCCAGGTTGCGACGCGAGCCTCCCGGGATGTAGCCCTGCTCCGCCGAGGACCGGGCGTCCGCCAGATAGGGCAGGGCCGCTGCGTCGAGCACGGCTGCGCAGCCGCTGGCCCGAGCCAGCTTGTGCAGGTGACCGAGCAGGCCGAAGCCGGTCACATCGGTGGCGGCCGTCGCTCGCGCGTCGAGCGCCGCGGCGCTGGCGGCGTCGTTCAACGCCGTCATCGTGGCGACCGCGTCCGGGAAGACGTCCCCGGTCGCCTTGTGTCGGTTGTTCAGGATGCCGAGGCCGAGCGGCTTGCTCAACGACAGTGGCATCCCGGGCCGGCCGGCGTCGTTCCGGAGCAGCTTCTGCGGGTCACCGATTCCCGTCACGGCCATGCCGTACTTGGGCTCGGGGTCGTCGATGCTGTGTCCGCCGCCGACGGCGCAGCCCGCCAGAGCCGCGACGTCGAGCCCGCCGCGCAGCACCTCGCGCGCCATCTCGGCCGGGAGCACGTCCCGCGGCCAGGCAAGCAGGTTGACCGCGAGCACCGGGCGGCCCCCCATGGCGTAGACGTCGGACAGCGCGTTCGCCGCCGCGATGCGGCCCCAGTCGTAAGGGTCGTCGACGACCGGGGTGAAGAAGTCGGCGGTCGCGATCACCGCAAGGTCGGGACGGAGCTGGGTGACCGCGGCGTCGTCGCCGTCGTCGAGCCCGACGAGCAGGCCCGGCAGACGCTGCCCGGCGAGGCCCCGCACCATGTCCTCGAGCTCGCCTGGCGGGATCTTGCAGGCGCACCCGCCGCCGGACGCGTAGGAGGTCAACCGGCCGAGGGCAGGGGCGGAAGTAACGGTCACGCTCTCGAGCGTAGGCGGTTACCCCGCCCAGGGGTCGGCTCGTTCCCAGACGGTCGGCAGGCGCAGCACGACCCCGTCCTCGGCCGCCAGCGTCGACAGCACCCGCATGGTGACGTCCAGGTCGTCCCCGGCGTAGGGCAGGGCTCGCAGCGGCTGGTCGAGCGGCCGGAAGAAGTCGTCCCAGTGGATGAGGACCACGCGACGCGCGCCGACGGCCCGCACGGTTTCCGACCAGTACTGCCGGATGTAGGGCTCCGGCTGAACGCCGAGCTGGCCGACGCCGAGGTAGGCAACCGCGGCGGAGTGCCCGACCAGACGTCCCGCCCGGAAACCGGCGCTGCCCTGCACGAGCATCGTCCGCCCGGATGCCGAGTGCTCGACCAGCAGCGACCACGCTTCGCCGCAGCGGTACGCGCGTGCCCGGGCCGGCGAGCGCAGCGGCGCCTCGATGCCACCGGGGAAGCGGTCCGGCGGGCAGTGCTCGGACTCGACGAACGTCACCGTGAAGGCACCGAGATCGAGGGTGTCCCTGTCGTCGACGACTGTGAGCCGTTCCTCGGGCAGGCCGTGCCCGCGGCCGACGTTAGCCGCGGACCCTCCCCCCACCAGGGTTGCTCCGGTCAGCTCGGCCACCACAGCGGAGTCGAGGACGTGGTCGAAGTGCGTGTGCACCGGGACGACGGTGACGAGTTGCCGGACACCGAGGCGATCCAGGCACGCCCTGATCCGCCGTCGGTCCGGCGCAATGCGTCCGATGCCGACCGGTAGCAGACCTGGTCGGCTGAAGAAGCCGTCGGTCAACATCGCCGATTCGCCGGCCTCGATCAGCAGCGTCGAGACGCCGAGGAAGGTGACCGTGACCGGCGAGTCGTCGCTCGGCTCCGGGACGCCGAACCGCGTCCGGTAGGGCTCGAGATCGGGACGACCCGGCTTCAGGCGCACCTGGCGAGCGTAGGCCGGTTCGCCGCTACCCCGTGGGGTCGTTCAGGACCGCGCCGCCGCGGGGGTGCGACGAGGCGGCGTCACGGCGAGCGGTTCTCCACCCTCGAGCAGGATCACGCCGTTGCAGAGCAGCGCGTAGCCGCAGTCCTGCAGATGTTCGGACACGATGCGTGCGGCGGACGCGTCGCTCGCGTCACAGGACGGGCACGATGGTGTGTGCTGACAGTTGCTCATGACTTCCTCGGCTCCGGCTTCCAACCGGTCTCTTTCCCTGATTGGTACTCAGCGCAACAACACCAGTGTGCGGGTCGGGTGTTCCGCTTTGCTAGCGGTTGGTCGATGCGCCGGATATGTCGTGCATCACGCCTTCAGCGCGACAGGCTGACCGCGTCACCGCGGTTCACGTAGCGCACCTCCCCGGTCCACTGTCGGCGTTCCAGCTCGTCCCGGAAGTCGGACAGCGGCGATTTGAATACGCCGTAGTCGCCGTAGTGCACCGGAACGGTGACCGGCGGCCGCATCAGCTGGAGCAGGTCCGCGCCCTGGACTCCGTCCATGGTCACGAGTAGGCCCAGGATCCGGGTCCCCCCGAGGTGGACCACGGCGGCGTCGAACTCGGGATAGGTGTCCTTGATCTCCTGCAGTTCCGGCACCAGCAGGGTGTCGCCCGTGATGTAGAGACGGAAGGGCGTGCTGTCCGGGCCCTCCCGAAACTCGAGCAGGCTGCCCATCACCGGCGGCAGGACATGCGCCGCGAGGCCGGGTGCGTGCCGCCCGGGCAGCGAGGTGATCGTCAAGCTGGACAGTCCGCGACGGAGCTCGTGCGAGGCCCAGGTGTCGAGTGCGACCGCGTTCGTGAATCCCTGGAGCCGTAGCCGCCGAGCGGCGTGCCGGGTGCTGACGATCGGCAGCTCCTTGTCCAGGCCGTTTCTCGCGCGCCGGTCGAAGTGGTCGCCGTGCAGGTGCGAGAGCAGCACTGCGTCGAGCGGCGGGAGTTCGTCAATGCCGAGCGCGGGTTCGGTCAACCGCTTCGAGAACAGGCCGCGGCCGAGATAGGCCCGTTCGCCGCGGTGCAGGAAGTTGGGGTCGGTCAACAGCGTGAAGCCGCCGAGCCTCAGCACCGTGGTGGCGGTCCCGATGAATTGGAGACTCGGGCCGGACGAGGTGGTCACACGGCACCTGTGCCCACGGTGGATAAGACACACCGGGGTTGTCGAGGGCGGGTTGTTCGAGCGTCGATCGTTCTCTCATCGGTCCTGCGAGACCCTGCTCGCATGCCTCTACATCGCGGAGCCGCGCGCCATCCCCGTCCGGCCAGGTCCACGCCGCTCACCCAGCAGGTTTCGTCGGCCCTCGCTGCCGAGGTCACCCCACCGCACACCGCGCTCGCCGACGACCCCATCCCGGCGGAGGTCGCCTACCAGCTCGTCCACGATGAACTTCTGCTCGACGGCAGCGCGCGGCTCAACCTCGCCACCTTCGTCACGACGTGGATGGAGCCGCACGCCCGCACGCTGATGGCCGAATGCGCCGACAAGAACATGGTCGACAAGGACGAGTATCCGAAGACCGCGGCGCTCGAGCAGCGCTGCATCGCGATCCTTTCCGACCTGTGGAACGCCCCAGATCCCGATCGGGCGACCGGGTGTTCCACCACCGGCTCCAGCGAGGCCTGCATGTTGGCCGGGATGGCGTTGAAGCGCCGGTGGGCGGCGAAGGTCGGGGGAACGGCCGGCGAGTTGACCGGACGTCGTCCGAACCTCGTGATGGGCGAGAACGTCCAGGTGTGCTGGGAGAAGTTCTGCCGCTACTGGGATGTCGAGCCGCGGCTCGTGCCGATGGAGGGGGACCGGTACCACCTGGACGCGGCGAGCGCGGTGGCGCAGGTCGACGAGAACACGATCGGCGTCGTGGCGATTCTGGGCTCGACGATGGACGGCAGCTACGAACCGGTGGCCCAGATCTGCGCGGCGCTCGACGAGTTGGCCGCAGGCGGCGGGGCGGATGTGCCGGTGCATGTCGACGGCGCGTCGGGCGCGATGATCGCCCCGTTCCTCGATCCCGAGCTGGAGTGGGACTTCCGGCTGCCGCGGGTCTCATCGATCAACACGTCCGGGCACAAGTACGGGCTGGTCTACCCGGGCGTCGGCTGGGTGCTGTGGCGCGACGAGGACCACCTGCCGCGCGAACTCGTCTTCCACGTGAACTACCTGGGCGGCGATATGCCGACCTTCGCGCTGAACTTCTCCCGGCCGGGCAGCGAGGTGGTCGCGCAGTACTACATGTTCTTTCGGCTCGGACGGGGCGGGTACCGCGCGGTGCAGCAGGCCAGTCGGGACGTCGCCACCCACCTGTCTGCGGCGGTGGAGGGGATGGGGCGTTTCCGGCTGATCTCACGCGGCGACGAGCTGCCGGTCTTCGCGTTCACCACCGCGGACAGCGTCGAGGGTTGGGACGTCTTCGCCCTGAGCCGGGCGTTGCGCGAGCGCGGCTGGCAAGTGCCGGCGTACACGTTCCCGAAGAACCGGGAGGATCTCGCCGTGCTCCGGATCGTGGTCCGGCACGGTTTCTCCCTCGACCTCGCGGAGGACTTCCTGGACGACCTCCGCAGCGCGGTCGAACAACTGGAGGCGACGAAGGCGGACGTCAGTGGTGGGCCGTCCAGCTTCCGTCACTGACGGAGGTCTCACCGGTGTACGGCTTCGGCCGATCGCATCCGAAACCGGGTTCGCGGCCTCAGAGGCCGAACGCGCGGCCGGGACGACCCTCCTGCGGGAGGGTCGTCCCGGGTCCGAGTCAGAGGCTCGGCGTCAGCGCGGGATTCTCACGTGCGCGGTCGTCCGGAGGCACGTCGCGTCACCGGCTCTTGACCTCACCACCGTGAACGGCCAGCGCGTAGATCACGATGACGTCGAGCGTGATGATGATCGTCGACCAGACGGGGTACGCCGAGAGGAACGCGAGGTTGACGACCGCGCTGATCATCGCGAGCCCGATGCCGATGACGCGGGCCCACATCTGCCCGGCCAGGACGCCCAGGCCGGCCAGGATCACGACGACGCCGATGGCTAGATGGGTCCAACCCCAGGCGTTGTAGTTGGTGGTGACGAGGAGGCCGTTGTTCGTGTGGACCAGGAAGTACTGGTCCTTGAAGATGCCCACGAGCCCCTCGATGGCGCCGAAGAAGCCGGAGAGGATCATCATGATGCCTCCGAAGGCCACCCAGCCCTGCCAAGCGGAGGCTTGAGGCTCCTCGAGACGCCGCTGCTCCTGTCGAGGGACGCTTGTGGACTGCTGCTGCGTGGCGGTGTTGGCCATTTCCGAACTCCTTAGGAAGGGACCAGTGTTCTGGCCGGTATGACTGTTCTCGCTGGTAAGACTGCTCTGGCTGGCGCGGCCGCTGACAATGTCGAGCGCGGGGAGTCGGGTTGCCAGGGACCTCGGTCCCGTCCGACCCGCCAATCGGCCTGTCGCTGAAACACCGCGACCACCTGCTCAACCCACGCGGACCCCAATGCCGGTGCCGGCGTGAGGCTGATGGGGAAGGCTGTGGTCGGCACAGCAGCACGGTGCGCCGGCCTACGGGGTGCGGTCGTCACCCAGAACGGATGATCTGCCGCCCGGGATCACCCTCGGCCCTGAGCGCATCACCTGGGCGGCACTACCTGCCCCGGTTTTCGCGAGCGTGTTCGACGGCCAGAGAAGTGCGCTGCGCTCCGTTCTTCATTGCCCGACGCCAAGGCGGCACTCCCTCGATTTCAACCTCGAGGGAGAAGCTGAGGAAGGTCCGGATGAGCACGATCAGGCCGAGTACGGCGACGTTCTCGAGCGAAGGAGCGACGGCGACTGTTCGTATCAGGTCGGCCGCCACCAGGATCTCCAGGCCTAGGAGCAGGACGCCGCCGAACGACTCCCGGAGTGTCTGATACCCCTGGCGCCCGGCGCCTGTCCGCCGCCACACCATTCCGGCGAACACGAGCGACCAGGCAAGACCCGACACGAGGATGACGACCCCGAACACCTCGAATCCTTGGGCCACGTGGTCCATCGCTTCAGCGAACGTCACGTGGCCACCCCTCCAGTCGCGCGCTCGGGCACCCAGGGTGCGGTGGCCGAGTTTTGTACCGCGTCATCTGCATGAGGTGAAATGCCCGACCCTGCGGCGGTGGCGAGCTTCCGCCCCGCATTCTGCGCACGGGGTGAGCGCGAGGCCCGTTCTGGAGGCACCCGGTTTCATGTCGCTGGGGTGATGCCGCGCCGCCGCGAGGCTGTTGTGATCTGTGTCGAAGACCCGTCGAGTTCACCGCCGCATTGGCGGAGAGCGCCAGCAGGAGGTACGAGATGTCAGAACTGATCGCGATCGGCTACCCGGACGAAGAGACAGCCCACGCGGCCGCCAAGGAAGCGGAGCGGCTCGAGAAGGACCTCGTCCTCCAGTCCGACGCCATCGCCGTCATCACCAGGGACAAGGAGGGCAAGTTCCACGTCACGACCAACCACAACTTGGTCGGCGGCGGCGCAACGTACGGCATGTTCTGGGGGCTGCTGTTCGGCGTGCTGTTCTTCGTGCCGGTGCTGGGAATGGCCGTCGGGGCCGGGCTGGGAGCCCTCACCGGCAAGCTCACGAAGACCGGGGTGGACCGCGAATTCCAAGACCGAGTCCGGGACATGCTTCAGCCGGGCACGTCCGCCCTGTTCCTCGTGGTCGAGAAGGTCACGCCGGACAAGGCCCTCGCCGCGATGGCGCCGTTCGGTGGCACCGTGCTCAAGAGCTCGCTCTCGAAGGCCGCCGAGCAGGACCTGCAGGAGGCGCTGCACGGCTCGGCCGAGGTCCCGTCGGCGCGTGCCGACGAGGAGTCCGGGGTCACCAGCCGC
This sequence comes from Frankiaceae bacterium, assembly GCA_035468175.1. Classification (GTDB taxonomy): domain Bacteria; phylum Actinomycetota; class Actinomycetes; order Frankiales; family Frankiaceae; genus JAVEDQ01. The sequence continues at coordinate 41,786 of DATITC010000167.1, forward strand.
TGACGTCCGGTACAGGTGACGTCCGGTACAGCCGACAGGACTCATCCGAGAACACGGCGCCCGGGGCCTCGCCCCCGGGCGCCGTGTCGCCTCCGGGCTCGTTCGGGGACTGCGACGCCTCCCTCGGGCGGACGGCCGCGGCCTCATCCCGCGAGGGTGATGCGCGGAGGGATCAGCCGACCAGAGACTCCGACCGAGTTGCTGACCATCGTGGGCCGGCGGCGCCTGCCCGGGGTGGGGCGACCGGACACCCTGACCATTTGCCGGATGCGGGAGGCTCGATGGCCAGAAGCGAGATGTTGGAGGACGCGGGCGGGAACAGCGCCTCCGCGGCGGATTCCGGCCGCTGCTGCGCACCGCCGGCGCTGTCGCGTATGCGCCCGTGGGCGTGGCCGAGCAACTGCTCTCCCGGAGTCGACCGCTCTGGTACTACGTCAGCGTCGCGTCCCTTGCCGGTGTGGGAGCCATCGAATGGCCCGTTGCCGGGGTCGTGATAGCCGGCGTCTGGGTCGCCCGGCGGCGGCCGTCGGAGGGCGGGCCTCCCTCCGCGAACACCCGCAACTGAGATGCGACCAGTTGTGTAGACGGCACGGTGCGGCGTGTTCGGCCTGAGGATCGCGCGGGCGGCGGCCGAAGTCGCCGCCCGTTCCGCGTTGACCGCCGGTGGCTTAGGCGTGGCGAGCGTCGGCGTCGCGGGAGGCACCGGCATCGGCATCGCGCTCGGCTGCCGGGATCTCGCTTCGGGCACGCTCTCGACGTTGGCCAACGGGTCCGCGCGTCTGGTGAAGAAGGTCGGACCGAGACCCGACGACCCCGCTGGCACCGCCGCCCTCACGCTCGGCGTTGATCTCGTCGCCCTCGCGGGGGCTGGGTTGGCTCGAGCCACCGGCCTCGGGCGGGCACCCCGCATCTGGCCCGCCGCCGTGAGCCTCGTCTCCGAGCAACGCTGGCTGCGGGCTCCGATTGATGACCTCTTGGGTCAGGCCCGCAGCGACCTGCTCCTCACCCTGCTCGGAGCGGCGAGCCGGGCCGCCACCGGCGACACCGCGACCCTGTCGCTCGACGCCGCGCAGCACGCCGTGATGTTCACCGAACAGCTGGTCCGGAAGCGGACGACAGGTGAGTGGCAGCAGCGGTTGACTGGCTT
>DATITC010000168.1:0-27712 GCA_035468175.1 Frankiaceae bacterium
GTGCTGCTCGTCGACGAGAGCTCCACCGACGACACCTACGACCTCGCCCGCGAGCATGCTGATTCGGTCCGCCTGGTCGAGCATCCGCCCTACATCGAGCCGTACTACGACCTGACCCTGCGCCACGCGCGCTGCGACTGGGTGCTGTGGCTCGACGACGACGAGTGCATGAACGTCGGCTTCGCCGAGAGCCGGGACGAGCTGCTGAGCGACCGGTTCGTCACCCACTTCCTGCTGCCGTACCGCTGGGTGATCCCCGCCGCCGCGGTCGAGCCCGGGCAAGAGGGCTACCGCTGGCTGTCCAGCTTCCCGTGGCACCCGGACCCCCGGCTACGGCTGATGCGGACGACCGGCAGCGTCTGGTCCCACCGTGGGCGGCTGCACAGCCCGGTCGACATCGGCGGCGAGGGACGCGTGCCGTCGCCGGACCAGGCGACGATGTACCACCTCGACCTCGCCTGGCGGACCCGCGCCGAGCGGGAGGCAAAGGTCGCGCGCTACCGCGGTCACAACGCCCCCTCACGCGAGGAGTTCTACCTCTACGAGGACTACCTCCGGACCGCGACGACCGAACCCGTCCCCGAGCCGCTCGTCCGCGACCCCCTGCCCGTCGGCGTCGCCGCCGCGGCGAAGCGGGCCGAACGCGGGCGCATCGAACCGGCGCTCCCGCCCGCGCGCGTCGCCGACGAGACCGCGCGCATCGCGTCCTTCTGGGAGAACGCGCCGGTCTTCGCCGCGGAGTACCTCTCCTCCACGACACCGTCCGAGGTCCTCGCCAACCGCGGCTACGCGGTCGAGGTCACCGTCCGGAACACCAGCCCGGTGCGCTGGCGGACCAGCGGTCCGGAACGCGGACGCATCCTGCTCAGCTACCACTGGGTCTCCCCCGAGCACGGCATCGTCCTGCGCGAAGGTGACCGCTCCTTCTTCGACGCGGCCGTCGAGCCCGGCGAGACGACGACCGTGCTCGCCGGGCTGTGGGCCCCCTACGACCCGGGCACCTACACGTTGCAGTGGGACGTGCTGTCCGACCAGGTGAACTGGTTCTCGGAGCGCGGAGTCGCACCACTCGAGGTCACCGTGACCGTCGGAGCCGAGGACCGCCTCACCAGCAAGCCCCGCCGGGTCGCCGAGCTGCCCCCGAAACCCGCCGCGACGCCCGGCTCGACGAAAACCGGACCCACGAAACCCGGTCCGGCGCCGGTCGGGCGGGCGGAACCTCCCGGGCCCGCACCCGTTCGCGCCCGGCTCGGCCGCGTCCGCGCCCTCGCGACCGCGGCGCTGCGGGCCGAGCCGGCCGAGCCGTCGGAGCCGTCGGAGCCGTCCGAGCCAGCCGAGCCGGGACGTCCCGTCGTCTCCGGCGGCAACGTCGTCCCGATCCGGGCGGCTCGCGTCCTCGACACCCGGGACGGCACCGGGGTCCCCGGGGCGATCACCGGCCCCGTCGCCGCCGGCACCACCATCACGCTGGCCGTCGCCGGCACGAACGGCATCCCGGACTACGCGGTCGGCATCGTCGGCACGCTGAGCATCCCGCAGTCGGACTACAACGGATTCGTGAACCTGGTCGGCGGTTCCGGGCCACCGGACGGCATCGTCGCGGGATACTTCCCGGACTCCGGGCCGATCGCCGTGCAGGTCCTCACCCCTCTCGTCGACGGCAAGCTCAGCATCTGGCTGTCGGACAACTGGCCAGGGCGGGCCCACGTGCTGTTGGACGTCACCGCGTTCCTCACCCCCTGACATCCGGTCCCGAGCCGAAGCCGTCTAGCCCCAGGAGGCCGTCCGTGCCCACCGTGCTCGAGGTCGAGGACAAGTACGCCGTCCCCGACGGATTCCTCGTCCCAGACCTGTCCGCCGTGCGTGGCGTGGCCTCGATCAGCGAGCCGGAGACATTCGACCTCGCCGCGACCTACTACGACACGTCCGACCACCGCCTCGTACGCAACCGCCTCACGCTGCGCCGACGCACCGGCGGCAAGGACGCCGGCTGGCACCTCAAACTCCCCGCCACCGGCGGCCGGGACGAGGTCCAGCGTCCCCTCGGTCGTGCCCGCGCCGTTCCGGCCGAACTGGTGAACCTGGTCCTGGGTCGGACCCGCGGCGGCGCCCTGACGCCGGTCGCGACGCTGCTGACGACGCGTCGCGTCGTCCGCCTGCTCGACGAGGACGGCGCCACCTTGGCCGAGCTGGCCGACGACGACGTCCGGGCCGAGGTGCTGGAGGGCGGGCAGGCCGTCGAGCAGCGGCACTGGCGCGAGATCGAAGTCGAGCTGGTCGGCGGCGACCGAGCCTTGCTCGCAGCCGTGGGCAAGGAGATGCACCGCGCCGGGGCGGACATCGCTCCGCACGGTTCCAAGATCGCCCTGGTGCTCGGCGAGCGTGTGGCGACACCGGATCTTCCCGAGGTCCGCCTGAGCAAGAAACCGTCCGCCGACGACGTCGTCCGCGCCTACCTGATCGAGCACCTCGCGGCGATGCTGGCCGCAGATCCACGGGTCCGACTCGACGAGCCCGACGCCGTGCACAAGATGCGGGTCGCCACCCGCCGCCTCCGCAGCACGCTCGGCAGCTTCCGCGCGCTTTTCGACGAGGACCGCGCGCGCGACCTCGACGGCCGATTGAAGGAGCTCGCGGCGAGCCTCGGGGTGGCCCGCGACGCCGAGGTCCAGCTGGAACGACTGCTGGCCGACCTCGAGGCGTTGCCGCCGGAGCTGGTCCTCGGCCCCGTGCGGCAGCAGCTCGAACAGCGGCTCGGCGGCGAGCGGCTGCGCGGCCAGGAGGCGGTGCTGGAGACGCTCCGCGGTGCGGAGTATGTCCGCCTGGTCGACGACCTGATCGAGTTCGTGAACACCGAGCCGACCGCTGTGGGGCGTCGACCCGCCCGCGGAGTCCTGCCGCAGCTCGTTCGTGGGCGCTATCGCACGCTCGCTGCCCGAGTCGAAACCGCGCGTGGCGCGGGGGACGCCGACCGGAATGTGGCCTTGCACGAGGCCCGTAAGTCCGGCAAGCGGATGCGGTATGCGGCCGAGGTCATGATCCCGCTTGCCGGCAAGCACGCCGTTGCCCTGGCGAAGGCGGTCGAGGACCTTCAGGAGCTCCTCGGCGACCACCAGGACACCGTCGTGGCCCGTCCGCTGATCCGCGACCTGGCCGTCGCCACCATGACCGCGAACGGCGAGTCCGCCTTCACGCACGGCTTGCTGTACGCGCGCCAGGAGTCAGTCGCTGCAGACGCCGAGACCCGTCTCGATGAGGTCTGGCGGCGGACGTCGCGGAAGGATCTGCGAGCCTTCCTGCGCTGACTCGGCGGGAAGTCCGGCCCGAGTTCGACGGCTGATTCGACACGAGCCTCGGCGCGGACTGACACCCAGTCAGAGCCTGGCCAGCAGCTCCGCCCGCTTCGCCTGGAACTGCTCCTCGGTCACCAGCCCGGCGTCCCGCCGACGACCGATACGGGACAGCATGTCGAGGATCTCGTCCCCCTCCGGTGCGGCGCGGACCCGGTTCAGGAACGCCCCCCGGGTCCCTCCGGCCGTGGCGGTGGAGTCTCGAGGGCCCTGCGGGCCGCCGAGAGCAACAGGACCCGGACCGCCAGGGGCCGACTCACGTCGTGGAGTGTTGCGGCCGGTGCGCTGGTCAGCACCGTCAGGTCGCCGGTGCCTCGTTGCCGCTGGACCGGATCCTGTCGGACGAAGACGTCGCCGATGGCGGCGACGGAGATCCGCCGCGGAGCCGCCGCGCCCGACCTGTCGTCCAGGTACAGGTGGCTGGAAGTGAGCCGGTACCGGGCGGGTCTGCGTCCGCGCCTGCCGGCGCGCAGGTTCTCGCCTCGCCCCGCCCAGAGCGTGACCGCGCGGGGGTCGCCCAGAGTCGTCGACAGCGCCCGATCGGCCTTCGGAAAAGGGAAGGTCATGGCCTCAGCCTGCCGACGCCGACTCCGGAGCGTGAGCCCCGGGCGGCGATTTCCCGAGCTCGCCGTCTCCCGTTAACCACGCGTCGACCGAGCGGTCGCGGCCTGTCCTGCGGTAGTTGTCCCGCGGGTGGGCTGTCCCTCGGGTGTCGAAGTAGCAGAGGGCCGCTCAGGCGGTCAGACCGGCTGTGGAGTGGAGATGACGGCCGCGAGCGAGGCGAGGCGTTCGGGCACGGCGCGGTAGTACGCCCAGGTGCCGCGCCGGCTGCGGGTCACGAGGCCGGCGTCGAGCAGCACCTTCAGGTGGTGGCTGACAGTCGGTTGCGTCAGCGCAATCGGAGCGGTCAGGTCGCAGACGCAGACCTCGCCGTCGTCGTGGGCCTGGATGAGCGACAGTAGCCGCAGCCGGGTCGGGTCCGCGAGCGCCTTGAGGGCGCCCGCCAGTTCCGTGGCCGCCGACGCGGACAGCGGTTGCCGCGCGAGAGGCGAACAGCACGCCGCGACATCGGGGTCGGACGCCACTGGCAATACCGAAGTCATGCGCCCAGTCTGACGTAAGAATTCACTCCCGTCTATGTTGACAGCCTTCGATACAGCAGGCATGGTCTGGTCATCGAAGGTTGTCTATGTCTGCAGGGGTCGCACGAGCCTCTACAGCAGCCCTGACCTCCAGCACCATTCGCTGTCCGCCCAGGCAGCCGCCCGGCCCACCATCAACAGGAGAAACCATGTCGCGAGTCCAGCTGGCCCTCAACGTGTCCGACCTCGAAGGGGCCGTCGACTTCTACTCCAAGTTGTTCGGCGTCGAGCCGGCGAAGCGCCGCCCCGGGTACGCGAACTTCGCAGTGGCCGAGCCGCCGTTGAAGCTCGTGCTGATCGAAAACGCCGACGCCCGCGGCGCGGGTGTCGCCGGCGCGCTGAACCACCTCGGCGTCGAGGTCGAGAGCCCCGCCGAGGTCACCGGCGCCACGCGACGGCTTACCGGCGAAGGCCTGGACACCCTGACCCAGGACAACACGACCTGCTGCTACGCGGTCCAGGACAAGGTGTGGGTGCACGACCCTGACGGTGCGCCGTGGGAGGTCTACACCGTGCTGGCGGACGCCTCCGACGGCGGCGACCTCCAGGGTGACAGTGGCTGCACGACCGACGCCAGCGGCGCCTGCGCTCCGACCGGTGTCGCCGACGTCGCGTTCACCGGCGCGGGCGTGCCGGTCGCCGCGAGCAGCGGCGGCTGCTGCCCGTGAGCGACCTCGTCGCCGAAACGGCCCGACCTGCTGCAGGACCGGACGCGCCCGTCCTGCAGCAGCTCTCGACGCTGGACCGGTTCCTGCCCGTCTGGATCGTGCTGGCGATGGCCGCCGGTCTCGGCCTCGGCCGGCTCATTCCCGGCCTGAACGACACGCTGGACAAGGTGTCGGTCGGCTCGGTCAGCCTGCCGATCGCGCTCGGCCTGCTACTCATGATGTATCCGGTGCTGGCCAAGGTCCGCTACAGCGAGCTGCAGCGCGTCACCGGCGACCGGCGCCTGCTCGCCGCCTCACTCGTCCTGAACTGGATCGTGGGGCCCGCGCTGATGTTCGCTCTCGCCTGGCTGTTGCTGCCAGACCAGCCGACCTACCGCACCGGGCTCATCATCGTCGGGCTGGCCCGCTGCATCGCGATGGTCCTCATCTGGAACGACCTGTCCTGCGGCGACCGGGAAGCCGCGGCCATCCTCGTCGCGATCAACTCGGTGTTCCAGGTCGTGGCGTTCGCCGCGCTCGGCTGGTTCTACCTGCACGTGCTGCCAGGCTGGCTCGGCCTCGAGCAGACCGCCCTGCATGTCAGCGTCTGGGACATCGCCAAGAGCGTGCTCGTGTTCCTCGGCATCCCGCTGCTCGCCGGCTTCCTGACCCGCACGCTCGGCGAACGCGCTCGCGGCCGGGACTGGTACGAGAACCGCTTCCTGCCCCGCATCGGCCCGGTCGCGCTCTACGGACTGCTGTTCACGATCGTCATCCTGTTCGCGCTCCAGGGAAAGACGATCACCAGCCAGCCCGGCGACGTCGCCCGCATCGCGCTGCCCCTGCTGGCCTACTTCGCGCTCATGTTCAGCGGCGCTTTCGCGCTCGGCGTCCGGCTCCGGCTCGGCTACCCGAAGACCGCAACGCTCGCGTTCACCGCAGCAGGCAACAACTTCGAGCTCGCCATCGCCGTTGCGATCGGCGTGTTCGGCGTCACCAGCGGCCAGGCGCTCGCCGGCGTCGTCGGCCCGCTCATCGAGGTCCCGGCCCTGGTCGCCCTCGTCTACGTCGCGCTCTGGCTGCGCCGCCGACTCGAACCGTCAAGACCGTCCGCCGCCACTGTAAGGAACTGAGCAGATGACCGACCCGACCCCCACCGCGCACCTGCGCCGCATTGCCGACAAGCTCGCCTATGACTACGACGCCTGCTTCTCGACTGACGAGGTCCTGGCCATGCTGCACGACAGCTACGACCAGCTCGCCGCCAGCGCCTCGGTCACCGCCTTTCTCCCGGTGCTGGCCGAACGACTGACCCGGGAGCGGCTCGACGCCCGCGCCCAGGTCGAGGGCAAGCTCGCCAAGCGGGTCCCCGAGGTGCTGTTCGTCTGCGTCCAGAACGCCGGCCGCTCACAGATGGCCGCGGCGCTCGCCCGGCACTACGCCGGCAGCCAGCTGCATATCCGCACCGGCGGCAGCGCGCCCGGCCACGGGATCCACCCGCCGGTCGTGCAGGCGATGAAGGAGATTGGCCTCTCAATGGACCAAGAGTTCCCGAAACCGCTCACCGACGAGGTCGTCCGAGCCGCCGATGTCGTGGTCACCATGGGCTGCGGCGACGAATGCCCCTACGTGCCCGGCCGGCGCTACGAGGACTGGCCGATCGCCGATCCCGCACATGCCGACGCCGACGCCGTGACCGTCATCCGCGACGACATTGACCGCCGGGTCCGCAGCCTGCTCGCCGACCTGCTGCCCGGCTTTCACCCCGCCCCAGGCACCTGAGCTCCGCCCAACCCGGGAGGACGTCATGCATCTTGTCGCCGTCGGCGGCAGCGACGCCGGCATCAGCGCCGCGCTCCGCGCCCGCGAACTCGACCCCTCGGCCGACGTAACCGTCGTCGTCGCCGACGCCTACCCCAACTTTTCCATCTGCGGCATCCCCTACCACGTCTCAGGCGAGGTTCCCGACTGGCGCAGCCTCGCCCACCGCAGCATCGCCGACCTCGAAGCGACCGGCATGCAGCTGCGCCTCGACACGCGCGCCACCGAGATCGACGTCGCCGGCCACCGGCTGCTCGTCACCACCCTGGCCGGCCGCAGCGAGCTGATCGCCTACGACGCGCTCGTCGTCGGCACCGGCGCCACCAGCGTCCGGCCGCCGATCGCCGGACTGACCGGCCCAGACGGTCTCGACGAGGACGACGGGGTACACCTGCTGCACTCGATGGCCGACACGTTCGCCGTCATGCGCACCCTGACCGAGACCGCCCCGGCTTCGGCGCTAATCGTCGGCGCCGGCTACATCGGCCTCGAGATGGCCGAAGCCCTCACCGTCCGCGGGCTGCGGGTCACCCAGGTCGAGATGCTGCCCGAGGTGCTGCCGACTCTCGACCCGGAACTCGGCGCCATGTTGCAAGCCGAACTCGCCGCGCACGACGTCGATGTCATTACCGGCACCACCGTCGACGCCATTACCAGGGCTGCGGCCGGCGCTGCGGGCCGACTCAGGGTCGACGGGCACGGTGCAGCCGGCCGTCCGCTGACCCGGTTCGTCGACCTGGTCCTCGTCGTCGCCGGCATCCGTCCCGACACCGAGCTCGCTCTTGCGGCCGGCGCCCGTACCGGCCCGGCCGGCGCGCTCGTCGTCGACGATCAGATGCGCACCGGACTACCCGGCGTGTTCGCCGCCGGCGACTGCGTAGCGACCCAGCACCGGCAGCTCGGCATCACCTATCTGCCGCTCGGCACGACCGCGCACAAGCAGGGCCGGGTCGCCGGCGAGAACGCGCTCGGTGGGAACCGGCGCTTCGCCGGCAGTCTCGGCACCCAGGTCGTCAAGATCTTCGACCTTGCCGCCGCCCGCACCGGCCTGCGCGACCACGAGGCCCGCGCCGTCGGCCACGCTCCGGCGAGCACCCAGGTCACCGCCGACGACCACAAGGCCTACTACCCGGGCGCGCATCCGCTCGCCGTGCGCGTCACCGGCGACAGCGGCACCGGCCGGCTGCTCGGCGCGCAGATCGTAGGGCACATGGACGGCGCGGTCGCGAAACGCATCGACACCTTCGCCGCCGCGCTGTTCTCCGAGCTGACCGTTGATGCGGTCAGCGACCTCGACCTGTCCTACACCCCGCCGCTCGGCTCCCCCTGGGACGCCGTTCAAGCTGGCGCGCAAGCCTGGACGCGGCGCCACCAGCCGGCCGCCCGGCCGTCAGTGCTCACCACATGACCACTGCCCCGCCCTCTCGGAAGAAGGTCCCGTGACCGGCACGCCCAGCATCCTGTTCGCCTGCCGCAAGAACGCCGGCCGCAGCGTGACCGGCAAGGTCCTCGCCGAGCACTACGCCCGCGGCGCGGTCGAGGTGCTCTCCGCCGGCTCCGAGCCCGGCGAGACCATCCACCCCGAGGTCGCGGCCGTGCTGACCCAGCTCGGGCTCGACCCGAGCGGTGAGAGGCCGAAGGGGTTCGACCGCGACGGCCGCTACGACGTTGTGGTCACGATGGGGTGCGGCGAGTCGTGCCCGGTGTTTCTCGGTGCCCGCTACACCGACTGGGAGCTCGACGACCCGAAAGGCCAGGACGAGGCGATCGTGCGGCGCATCGTCGCCGACATCGACGGCCGGGTCCGCCAGCTGCTGACCGAACTCGTTCCGAACCTCGAGCTGCCGCCCTCGGTGTTCGCCCGGGCGTGACCCGGCCCGTGGCGCGCCGACGAGGACCGGCGATCCTGAACTCACTCTCGCTCCCGTTAGGAGCGGTGGGTCAGGCGCTCTCCTGATCCTTGCGCCCGAGCCGCTCGGCGATGCGATCGGCGAACGCGGCGTCAGCTTCGAGGTCGCGGTTGTTGAGCTCCTTCTCGATCCGTCGGCTCTCTTCGAGAGCCCGCGCAAGACGTTCGACGTGATTCGGTTCTGCTTCATCCTTCACCTCCCAAACTGTACGACCGCCAGGTGAACAGACTCTGAGCTCAGCGTGCGCGAACGGCAGGGCCGGAGCGGCCAGGGCGACCTGGGCGGCCGGGTCGAGCGACGAGCCATTCCGCGATCTCGTCGGCGTCCCAGGTGGGGCCGTGACCGCAGCTGGGACAGACGCCGCCGTCCGGCATCTGCCGTCGCGAAGCGTACGAGCGGATCGTGCCAGGGTGCACCCCGACGAGAGACGCGACGAAAGTGATCGCAAGGCGCTGAAACCGAACCCCCAAGGGGGGTGGATAGCCGGAGTGTCCGATCCGCCGGCACCGGCGTAGCCGAGGTGACCCTTGCCGTCCGAGCCGCCCTGGGTGACGCCGAAGATGTCCTCCATTGAGCGCAGCCAGCTGTAATGGTTGTACGGCTGGTCGCTCATCGAGCCGGGCGTGATGTACGGGCTGAGCGCAGGGCGCCCGTGACGCCGCCACCCGGCGTGGTGTCCTGGTTGAAGGCCTGGTCACCCGGCTGACGGGTGTTCGGACCCGGCAGCTCGTTGCAGCACGCCACCACTGCCTGTGAGCTGAGCGGTGAGAGTTCGCGCAGCGTTCGGCAGTTGCCCAGCCGCTGGTCAACTGCCGCTGATGTGCTGCTCGTGTGAGAGCCCGCCTGCGTGCCCTACCCACCCGGATCCTGCTCGTCGCCGCGCTGGTCCTGGCCGCGCTGGTCGGGAGTCTCGGGTTTGCCGTCGCCGACGCCAAGACCGCCGCGCCCGACAGGTCGGCCAAGCCCGGACATTCCGCCGGACCGCTGATCTTCGGTCACCGCGGCGCCTCGGGCTACCGGCCGGAGCACACCCTCGCGAGCTACGACCTCGCCATCCGGCAGGGGGCCGACGTCATCGAGCCCGACCTGGTCTCCACCAAGGACCACCAGCTGGTCGCCCGGCACGAGAACGACATCACCGGCACCACCGACGTCGAGAAGCACCCGGAGTTCGCGAACCGGATGCGGACCAAGACCGTCGACGGCGTCAGCATCACCGGCTGGTTCACCGAGGACTTCACGCTGCGCGAACTGCGCACCCTGCGCGCCGAGGAACGCCTCCCGCTCGTCCGGCAGGAGAACACGATCTACGACGGGCGCTACCAGATCCCCACGTTCCAGGAGGTCATCGACCTCGCCGCCGCCGAGAGCAAGCGCTATGGCCGGACCATCGGCATCACACCGGAGACCAAGCACCCGACCTACTTCGACTCCATCGGACTCTCGCTCGAGGAGCCGCTGGTCGCCACGCTCCGGGCCAACAAGCTCGAGAACTCCCGCGACGTCTACGTGCAGAGCTTCGAGACGGCCAACCTCCAGGAGCTGCGCAACCGTTTCCACCTGCGTACCTCGCTGGTGCAGCTGACCAGCGCGTCCGGCCGTCCCTACGACTACACCGCCGCGGGCAACCCGGCGACCTACGCCGACATCGTGTCGCCGGCCGGACTACGCAAGGTCGCGACCTACGCCGACTGGCTGGGACCCGACAAGGCGCAGATGTACCCGCGGGACCCGGCGACGCAGAACTCCGGCGCACCGAGCACCCTGGTCCGCGACGCCCACGCGGCGCACCTCTGCATCGTCCCGTACACGGTCCGGCCGGAGAACCAGTTCCTGCCGGCGCAGTACCGGACCGCTGCCGACCCGAACGCCTACGGCCACGTGTTCGACGAGTACCAGGACCTGTTCGAGGTCGGCGTCGACGGTCTGTTCACCGACACCCCGGACATCGGCTTCGCGGCGCGGGAGGACTTCCACAGCTACCGCTACGGCGTCGCGCATCCGCAGGCGCAGGCGCACGCCTGATTCTCGCCCCGGCCTGCAAGGATGCGGACATGCCGAACATCGCGCGGGCGGAACGGGTCGACCGGAACGAGCTGCTGGAGTTCCTCCGGCCACGGCACAGGTGCCTGCTCGTGACGACGCGGTCCGACGGGCGCCCGCAGACCTCACCGGTGACGTCCGGACTCGATGAAGAGGGGCGGCTCGTCATCTCCACCTATCCCGAGCGGGCCAAGGTGCGGAACCTGCGTCGAGATCCCCAGGCGACCGCGTGCATCCTGTCCGACGAGTGGAACGGCCCGTGGGTACAGGTCGAGGGCACCGCTGAGGTCCTGGACATGCCGGCGGCCCTGGACGGCCTGGTGGAGTACTTCCGCAACATCTCCGGAGAGCATCCGGACTGGGAGGAGTACCGGGAGGCGATGCGCCGCCAGGACAAGAGCCTGATCCGGCTCACGATGGAACGGTGGGGACCGATCGCGACCGGAGGCTTCCCGGCGCGACTGGCCTGAGCTGACCGGAGGTGCTCAGACCAGACCGGGCCGTCCCGGTCAGACCTCGAACCAGATCCGCTTGCCGGTGGGCAGGGGGTCCCAGCCCCACCGCGCAGCCAGCATCGCCACCAACGGGAGTCCGCGTCCACCGAGGGCGAAGGGATCCGGCTGGCCGAGGCAGGGAGCCGTGTCCGACCCGTCGTCGACGGCGATCCGGATGTTCTCGCTGCCCTTCGGCTGCTCGACGTGCACGGTGAGGTCGGTGCCGGCATGCAGCAGCGCGTTGGTCACCAGTTCACTGGTCAGAAGCTCGGCGGTGTCGCGGGCGTCCTCCCCGCGGCAGTCCGCGAGGGCAGCGCGCACCATCCCACGAGCCAAACGAGGGCTGGTGGGAGACCGGTCGAGGTGCGCGTGGAGGTCGATGCTTGAGGTATGCCCAATTGACCCCGGGATCGAATCTCCTCACGGTGTGATAGCGGGCTCCGCCTGCCGCCCCCTTGTGCCTGCTTGACGCGCGGGGAAGCATGCCGCCATGACTTCCTCCGGGGTGATCGACGTCACCACCACCCGACCGACGACACCGCCGCGTCCCTCCTATGAGCACGGCACCTCGACAACGCCGCTGATCGGCGACCCGATCGGCGCGTTGCTGGAACGCACGGCGGCGGAGTTCGGCGATCACGAGGCCGTGGTCAGCCGGGCGCAGGACCGGCGACTGACTTGGGCCGAATTGGCCGCCGAGGTGGACCTCCTCGCCCGAGGCCTGCTCGACCTGGGGCTGACCCGGGGCGACCGGGTCGGGATCTGGAGCCCGAACAACGTGGAGTGGCTGCTCCTGCAGTACGCGACTGCAAAGCTCGGGATCCTGCTGGTCAACATCAATCCCGCCTACCGCTCGCACGAGATCCGCTTCGTGCTGCAGCAGGCGGGCTGCCGCGCGCTGGTGGCGGCGCCGACGTTCAAGACGTCGGACTACCGAGCCATGGTCGGCGAGATCCGCGCCGACTGCCCCGCCCTCGAGCACATCCGCTTTCTCGGTGACCCGGACTGGGACGCGTTGTTCAACCCGCGGACCCCGAGCGACGCCGTCGCCGCCGTGTCGGCCGGATTGTCCGCCGACGACCCGATCAACATCCAGTACACGAGCGGCACGACCGGATTCCCGAAGGGTGCGACGCTCTCGCACCACAACCTGCTCAACAACGGCTTCTTCGTGGGCGAGATCTGCGGCTACGACGAGAACGACCGGATCGCCGTTCCGGTGCCCTTCTACCACTGCTTCGGCATGGTCATGGCGAACCTGGCCGCCCTCACCCACGGGTGCTGCGTGGTGATCCCGGCTCCCGCGTTCGAGCCGGCAGCGACGCTTGCGGCGATCGCCGAGGAGCGGTGCACCTCGCTTTACGGGGTGCCGACGATGTTCGTCGCCGAGCTCGAGGACGCCGGCTTCGCCGACTACGACCTGTCCAGTCTGCGGACCGGAATCATGGCCGGCTCCCCGTGCCCGGTGGAGGTGATGAAACGGGTCATCAGCGAGATGGGCATGGCCGAGGTGACGATCTGCTACGGCATGACGGAGACCTCCCCCGTCTCCACCCAGACCCGGCGTGACGACGATCTCGACCGGCGGGTCTCCACGGTCGGGCGCCCGCACCCGCACACCGAGGTCAAGGTGGTCGACCCGGAGAGCGGCCGGACCCTCCCCCGCGGCGAGACGGGCGAGTTCTGCACCCGCGGTTACTCGGTGATGCTCGGCTACTGGGACGAGCCGGAGAAGACGGCCGCGGCGATCGACGCGGCCCGCTGGATGCACACCGGCGACCTCGCGACGATGGACGAGGCGGGTTATCTCAACATCGTCGGCCGGACGAAGGACATGGTCATCCGCGGCGGCGAGAACATCTATCCGCGGGAGATCGAGGAATTCCTCTACGGGCACCCTTCGATCGCCGACGTCCAGGTGATCGGGGTACCAGACGCACGCTTCGGCGAGGAGCTGTGCGCGTGGGTCCGCCGCCGGGAAGGGGCGAGCCTGACCGAGGACGAAGTGAGGGACTACTGCCACGGGCAGCTCGCGCACTACAAGGTGCCGAAGTACGTGCGCTTCGTCGACGAGTTCCCGATGACGATCACCGGCAAGATCCAGAAGTACAAGATGCGGGAGACGAGCATCGACCAGCTCGGCCTCGAGGACGCCGCAGCAGCTCGGCACGCCTGAGCGGCTGACAGCAGACGCACACGCAGGTGCACGATGCTGGACCCGGGTCGGGCTGAGCCGATGGCGACGGTGTGACCGTCCGAACCGGGACGCGGACCGCCTCCGTGATGCATCCGGGGAGCCGAGTGTTCGAAGCTGCAGGGCATCGTGCTGCTCGGGTGGAGACGACCGTGGCGGCCTGGCTGCGTTCGGCCCCGGCCACCTACGGTTACCTGTGCATCCTGGTGGTGACCTCCTGGTCCCTGCGTGGCGTCAGCCCGCATACGGCGGATGAGCTCATCCGAGCCCAGAGCACCAATCTGGACAACCTCGCCGACCGACCGCTGCAGGTACTGGTCGCCAGTGCTTTCTGGACGTCCGGGTCGACGCTGCCCTGGCAGCTGCTCATCCGCTTCACGCTCGTCATGGCCCCCGTGGAACGGCGGCTGGGAACCCGGCGCACGGTGGCCGTGTTCGCGGCGGGTCACGTGCTGGCCACTCTGCTCGTCGGGGCTGGTATCGACGTCGGGCTCCGGCACCACCTGCTGGATCTCGACCTCGCCCACGCCTCCGATGTCGGTGTCAGCTACGGCTTCTACGCCGTGGCCGGTGCCTTGACCTGGCTACTGGTCCCGCGGCGGTGGTGCGTCGTGTGGGTGGCCGGGCTACTCGCGTCGATCACGGTGGCGACGCTGAACGAGGTGACCTTCACCGACGTCGGGCACTTCGTGTCGCTGGCGATCGGGCTCGGGACCTGGCCGCTGGTGACTCGCTGGCAGCGCTTCCCGGTGCCCCGAGCCCCCCTCGGCGGCCGGCCGATCGTCGTTCCGCGAAAGCTGGTGCAGCACGTCGTCCGTGCGTTAGCGGCCCGCCGCGGGCCAGGTCACGGGGGGCCCACTCCCCGGGCCGACGCCTCGGCGGGCGCGCCCACGGCCCAGAGCACCGACTGACGAAGCGCTGGCCTCCAGACCTGGTGCACGTGACCGCCGGGGCGTAAGTGCAGCCAGACCAGCTGGCCGCGGTCCAGCAGCACCGGCACAATCGCGGAGATCTCGCCGCGTGGAACCCGGTCGGCGCGGCCCACGTCGAACCAGATCCGGACCGACGGCTCCGGGCTCAGGCTCGGGGCGTAGCTGGACGGCGTGTTGGCCTCGACGACCTGCGCGAGGTCCGGTCGAGGCCCGAACAAACCCTGCATCCCCTTGTTGTACGTGGGCCGGGTGTATCCGGACATGTCGATGATGGTTCCGAACTGCTGCCGGTGCCGTAGCCCGAGGTTCAAGGCGCAGTACCCGCCGGCGGAATTGCCGGCCAGGGTCCGGGCTGCCCGGGTCGGCACGGTGCGCAGGGCGTGGTCGACACCGGGCACCACGTCAGCGGTGAAGTAGGTCTCCACCCGCTCCTGGGGGCTGTCGACGCATTCGCTGTCGTCCGACCAGCGACGGCTCATTCGGGGGGCGACGAGGATGACGGGCCGGTCGGCCTTGGCCGCGGCGAGCCCGACGTCGGCGGCGCGATCCGAGCGGAACCAGTCCACCGGGATGCCGGGCGAGCCGTGCAGGAGGTAGACGACGGGAAAACGTCGTTCCGGGTCGCTGAAGTACTGCGGTGGGAGGTAGACGAGGGCGGAGTGGCGGCCGAAGCCGCTGGTGGCGTCGGGCAGCGGAAGCGAGACCACGGCACCGCGAGGGTGGGCGGACGCGGTCGTTCCAGGAGCCGGCGTCAGCTCGGACACGTTCGCGGTGGGCCAGCTCGCCTTGCCGACGACATCGGCGAACCGCGGCAAGTACCCGTAGTGCGCATTGACCACGTCGGCCGCTGTGCTGACGGAGAGCAGGACGGCGATAACGGCAACGAACACCCCGGGCACGCGGTGGTGCCGACGGACGAGGAGCCAGAATCCGACCCAGAGGCCGAGGGCCAGCGCCCCGAGCCCGCAGAGGAACGCGGGGTCGGTGATGACGAGGCTTCCCACGGTCGGACTCTCCGGCTGCTGCGAGGGCGCGGCTTTACGTAAGCAAAACCCACGCGCGATGTCCAGGACATGTGGGGACCGGGCTGGTCGTCTACGGGCGTCAAGAAGCCGTCAAGAAGTGAGCCGTGATCGCAAAGCCATCGTGCGTACACCGTCAGCAAGGACAACCTGGGGTCGACGGCGGCGCTCGTGCGGCGAGCGCGCTGCTGGTCGACTACGTGCTGACGGTCGCGGTAAGTGTCGTCGCGGGCGTCGCCGCCATCACCAGCGCGCTCCCCTCGCTCGCGCCCCACGCCGTGGTGTTGTCCCTGCTGTTCGTCCTGCTGCTCTGCCTGGTCAACCTCCGCGGCGTGCGCGAGTCCGGCACCGCCTTCGCCGTTCCCACGTACGGGTTCGTCGTCGCGGTGCTGACCATGCTCGCGATCGCCGGTGCGCGCCTTGCCACCGGCGGTCACGTGACCGCGGAGAGCGCCCAGTACTCGATCGCCGCCGTCCACAAGACGGGTGGTCTGCTCACCCTCTTCCTGGCGCTGCGGGCCTTCGCCTCCAGGTGCACGGCGCTGACCGGCGTCGAGGCCATCAGCAACGGCGTGCCGGCCTTCCGCCCACCGAAGAGCGCAAATGCGGCCAGGACGCTCGTCGGGATGGGCACCCTCGCCGTGGTCATGTTCGCCGGCATCACCGCGCTCGCCGTCACCGCGAAGGTGCACATGAGCGAGAACCCGTCGGCGCTGATCGGGCTGCCGGCAGGCTCCGGTCAGAAGACCGCCCTCAGCCAGCTCGGGCTCGCCGTCTTCGGCCAAGGCATCCCGTTCTACCTGCTGCAGACCCTCACCGCGGCGATCCTGGTGCTGGCCGCCACACCGCCTACAACGGCTTCCCGGTCCTCGCGTCGATCCTCAGCCGCGACGGGTACCTCCCGCGCCAGCTCAGCCGGCGCGGTGATCGGCTGGTATTCAGCAACGGCATCGTGCTGCTGACCGGGGTGGCCGGACTGCTCATCGTCGCCTTCGACGCGCAGGTCACGCGGCTCATCCAGCTCTACATCATCGGCGTCTTCGTCTCGTTCACGCTAAGCCAGCTCGGGATGGTCCGGCACTGGCAGAAGGAGCGTAGGCGTGGCACCGCCCCGGAGGGAGTCCGCGGCCGACAGGCCGTCAACGCGGCCGGCGCCGCCGCCACCGCCATCGTCCTGGTCATCGTGCTGGCGACGAAGTTCGTGCACGGCGCGTGGATCGTCGTCGTCGCCATGCCCGTGCTCTTCCTGCTCATGAAGGCGGTGTCCCGGCACTATGCAGCCGTCCGGGAAGAGCACTGCCTGCGCGTGTACATGGCCCAGCTACGCCGCAAGCTGGAGGCCGACCCGAGCCGGCCTCGCCACCTGCTCACGGAAGCCGGGATGGGCTACCGCTTCCAACCCTGACCCGAGTCACGGCGCACCCGATAGTCGCGGATGAGCCCCACCAGCCAGACGATGAGCGCGATAATGATCAACCACTTGACGGCCGCGAGCACCAGGTCCGATCGTCGGTTCACAGGGTTCGATGGCTGCACAGGGTTCACAGTGTTCACACAGGAAGCCACGAGCTCGGTCACAGGCTCCGATCGGAGAGTCGTTCCATGAGCAGCGCGACGAGCAGCACGGCCGCACCCGAATCCAGCCCTGGCCCGGCCGGCAGGGAGAGTGCGGACATGCGTCGACCCGACGGCGGGCCGCTCCGCGTCCTGGTGGTCGACGACGAGCAGACGCTCGCGGAGTTGCTGACGATGGCCCTGCGCTACGAGGGATGGGACGTCCGCAGCGCCAACGACGGGCTGTCCGCCGTCCGCAGTGTGCGCGAGTTCCGGCCCGACGCCGTCGTCCTGGACGTGATGCTCCCCGACATCGACGGGCTCGAGGTGCTGCGCAGGCTCCGCGCCGACTCCTCCAACGTGCCGGTGCTGTTCCTGACCGCCCGCGACGCCGTGGAAGACCGGATCGCCGGGCTGACCGCAGGCGGCGACGACTACGTCACCAAGCCGTTCAGCCTGGAGGAGGTCGTGGCCCGGCTCCGTGGGCTGATGCGCCGCGCCGGCGCCACCCCGGTCCGCACCAGCGCACAGCTGAGTGTCGGCGACCTGACCCTCGACGAGGACAGTCACGAGGTGCACCGTGGCCACCGGCTCGTCGACCTGACCGCCACCGAGTTCGAGCTGCTCCGCTTCCTCATGCGCAACCCGCGGCGGGTGCTGTCCAAGGCGCAGATCCTGGACCGGGTGTGGAATTACGACTTCGGCGGGCAGTCGAACGTCGTCGAGCTGTACATCTCCTACCTCCGGAAGAAGATCGACGCAGGGGAGACCCCGATGATCCACACGGTGCGCGGCGCGGGATACGTGCTCAAGCCGGCGGGTTGATGCGTTCCCGGCGGCCGTGGTCGCTGCGCGTACGGCTGCTCGTCGCCCTCATCAGCCTGCTCGCGGTCGTCTGCGTCGTCGTCGGAATCGCGACGGAGCTGGCCCTGCGGTCGTTCCTGGTGGGCCGGCTGGACGACCAGTTGCAGGCGGCCGGGCAACGCTCCGCGACGGCCTTTCGCGGGCCGGGCGACGACGAAACCGGACGCCCGCGGCCGGCCGGTCTCCCCGAACGTGGCGGCGTGGACTTCCTGACCGCACCCGGCCAGGCCGCGGGCACGCTCGGGGCCCGCGTCGCCAACGGCCAGCTGATGCAGGTCGCCGTGCTCTCCACCTCCGGCATCGCGCAGCCGATCGACCCGACCTCAGCCGCGGCGCTGGTCGCCGTGCCGGCGGACGGCAAGCCGCACAGCCGGAGCCTCGGCGACCTCGGCGACTACCGGCTGCAGGTCCAACGCACCGACGACGGCGACCTGCTGGTAACGGGGCTGCCGCTGAACGGGGTGCGGCTGACCCTGCTCCGGCTGGCGGCGGTCGAGGGCGCCGTCGCCGTGATCGCTTTGTTCTCGGCCGGCCTGGTCGGCGCGACCATCGTCCGGCGGACGCTGCGGCCGCTGGACCGGGTGGCGGCGACCGCGGGGCGGGTCGCCAACCTGCAGCTGGACCGCGGGGACGTGGCTCTCGCCGAGCGGGTTTCCGCACCCGACACCGACCCCCGGACCGAGGCGGGCCGCGTGGGGGCGGCGCTGAACCGGCTGCTCAACCACGTGGACGCCGCCCTCACGTCACGGCAGGCGAGCGAGATGCGGGTCCGGCAGTTCGTCGCGGACGCCAGCCACGAGCTGCGCACCCCACTCGCCGCGATCCGCGGCTACGCCGAACTCACCCGCCGCTCGGGGTCCCAGGCTCCGCCGGACGTCGTGTACGCGCTCGGCCGCGTGGAGTCCGAAGCCGCCAGGATGACCACCCTCGTCGAGGACCTGCTGCTGCTCGCCAGGCTCGACGCCGGTCGACCGCTCGCGAGCGACGCGGTCGACCTCACCTCGCTCGCCGTGCACGCGGTCAGCGACGCACACGTCGCCGGGCCGGACCACCAGTGGAACCTCGACCTCCCGGACGAACCGGTCGCGGTCCTCGGGGACGAGGCGCGGCTGCACCAGGTCATCGCCAACCTGCTCGCCAACGCCCGGACGCACACGCCGGAGGGGACGAGGGTCACCGTGGCGATTGCTCGCGAGGGCGCCGGGACGGACGAACGGGTCGTGCTGACCGTCTCCGACACCGGTCCCGGTATCCCGGCCGAGTTGCTGCCCGACGTTTTCCAGCGTTTCGCCCGCGGGGACGGATCACGCTCGCGGACGGCCGGCAGCACCGGCCTCGGTCTGGCCATCGTCGCTGCCGTCGTGACCGCGCATGGTGGGGAGGTCGCCGTGTCGAGCGTGCCGGGAGCAACCACCTTCCGGGTCAGCCTCCCGTCCGCACCCGGCACAACCGCCGCCCGACCCGCCGCCGCAGCCACTTCCGCTGCCGCCCTTTAACGTGGCCGCGTGGCGGCAACCGGTCCGAGCGGACCTCTGGACGGGCTGCTCGTCGCCGACTTCAGCCGCATCCTCGCCGGGCCGTACTGCACGATGCTGCTCGCCGACCTCGGCGCCACCGTCATCAAGGTGGAGGGCCCGTCCGGCGACGACACCAGACATTGGAAGCCACCAGTGGCGCCGGACGGCACGTCCACGTACTTCCTGGCCATCAACCGGAACAAGCGCTCCCTCGTGCTCGACCTCGCCGACGAAAAGGACCTGGCGCTGGCGGTCGAGCTGACCACCCGCGCCGACGTCGTCGTGCAGAACTTCAAGCCCGGCGGTCTCGCCCGGTTCGGCCTCGACGTCGACGCGGTCCGGGCCCGCAATCCGGGCGTGCTGTACGCGAGCATCTCCGGGTTCGGCGCCGGTGGCGGCGCGGCGCTGCCCGGCTACGACCTGATGGTGCAGGCACTGTCCGGCCTGATGGACCTCACCGGCGACCCGGCCGGCCCCGGGTACCGGGCGGGGGTCGCCGTCTTCGACGTGATGGCTGGACTGCACACCGCCGTGGGCATCCTCGCCGCCCTGGCCCACCGGCAGCGCACCGGTGAAGGTCAGCACATCGAGACCAACCTGCTGTCCAGCGCCTTGTCCGGGCTGGTCAACCAGACGTCCGCCTACCTGGCCGGCGGGGTGCTGCCGACCCGGGCCGGCAACGCACATCCCAGCATCTACCCCTACGAACCGTTCCCCACGGCGGACGGTGAGCTCGTGGTCATCGCCGCGAACGACGGCCAGTTCGTCCGGCTCTGCGACCTGCTCGGCATTCCGGACGTGGCGCGCGACCCGCGTTTCGCCGGGAACGCGGACCGCACCCGCAACCGCCTCGAGCTCGAACCCCTGCTGGTCGAGCGACTCAGCACCAGGACCGCC
The DNA here is from genome assembly GCA_035468175.1 of Frankiaceae bacterium. Taxonomy (GTDB): domain Bacteria; phylum Actinomycetota; class Actinomycetes; order Frankiales; family Frankiaceae; genus JAVEDQ01. The sequence continues at coordinate 20,388 of DATITC010000168.1, forward strand.
CAGGAATGGTTCGACCTGCTGGCCGCGGGCGGAGTTCCCTGTGCCCCGATCGCCACGGTGGCCGAGGGCGTCGCCTACGCCGAACGGCTCGGCCTCGAACCGGTGGTCGACCTGGACGACGGGCGCGGGGCGCCGGTGCGGGCGGTGGCCTCGCCGATCCGACTCTCCCGGACGCCGGCGACACACCGGTTGCCGCCGCCCGCCCTGGATGCCGACGGCGACGAGTTGCGGCGTTGGCTGGGCTCGACGGGACCGTTGCACAGCTGATTGCCAGGCGGTCCGCAGCAGGCGGACAGGCCGCGCTCCGATGCTTGCTGCATGCGATGGACACCCCGGATCCACCACCACGCGACGTCCGCGTCCTCGACGCCGACCCCGCGGCCGGACGCCGTCCCGACTCCGCAGCCGGATGCCACCGAAGTCCCTAAGCCCGCCGAGGCCGTCACCCTGCTCCAGGTGACCGACGTGCCCGAGGGCTGCCGGATCGCGGTGCTGGGACCTCCCGGCACGCTCCGGTCGCTCGATGCGGCCCTGCCGACGTCGTGGACAATCGACCGGCTGGAGGAGGTGGCTGACCTGCCCGCCGCCGACCTCATCGTGGTGACGAGTCCCACCCCGGACGCGATCGCCGCGGTCCGCGCCCGCCAGCCGGACGCGTCGATCGTCGCCCTGGCGCAGCCGGCGGCCGGCGTGGACGCCGTGGTGGAGCTGCTGCAGGGCGGGGCCACGGCTTGTGTCCGGTCGGCCGAGACGGGGTTGGTCGCGGCGCACCTGGTGGCATGCGCCCGCCGCTACGCGGTTGGCGCCACCTGAGACTCGGCACCGCCTGGAACAATGAGGGTGTCCGACATGCCGTCGCCCTGGAGGTCCCGTGCGTCGCCCCTTCGCCCTGCTGTCTCTCGCCGCGGGCGCAGCCATTGCGCTGAGCGCATGCGGAGGCTCCTCCGGCTCGACGGGCACGCCTCCCTCGGGGGGTGCCAACGCCACTCCTTCAACCAGTTCATCGGCGGGCGCGGCACCGACCGGCCCGTCAACCCCCGGCGCTCAGGCCAACGTCGTCGGCAGCGTGACCCTGGTGAAGGGCAAGCCGCAGGGCGGGGCCAAGCGGATCTCCACCAAGCCCGGCCAGCCGGCGGTGCTGATGGTCACCAGCGACGTCGCCACCGAAGTCCATGTCCACGGGGCCGACCGCCTGGTGAAGGTTCCGGCCAGCCAGCCGACCGCGGTCGACATCAGCGAAGCCGCCAGCGGTAGCTACGAGGTCGAGGACCACAGCAGTAATGCGCTGCTCGTGCAGCTCCGCGTCTCTTGACCGCCTCGACGCTCCTTGCCCACGGGGTCGGCGGCCGCACCGACCTGCCCGTCCCCACCGGGCTGGCGGTTACCGCCGCCGCCGTTGCCGTGCTGGTCTCCTTCCTCGCCGTGGGAGCGCTCTGGCGCACCCCACAGCTGAAGGGGGCGGCCGGCGGGCGGCCGCTCCCCGCGGGCCTTGCCCGGCTGATCGACAGCCCCGTCTTCCGTGGGGTGCTGCAGGCGGTCGTGCTGCTCGCCGCTGCCGTCGTGGTCGCCGCCGCCTTTCTCGGGCCGAGCGAAACGCGGTTCAACCTCGCGCCCTACGTCCTCTACGTGACCTTCTGGCCTGGGCTCGTTCTGGTCAGCCTGGCGTTCGGCCCGGTCTGGCGCGTCGTCAACCCGCTCCGGCTCGTGCACGGCGGCCTGGCCCGGCTCCTGCACCTCGACCCCGACACCGGTCTGCGCCCCCTGCCGGCCCGGGTGGGGATGTGGCCGGCCGCGGCATGGCTGGCCATCTTCACCTGGATCGAGCTCGTCTTCCCGGACCGCGCGGAGCCGCAGTTCGTCGGCGCGTTCCTCGTGGCCTACCTGGTCGTCAACGTCTGGCTCGGCCTCATCTTCGGGCGCGGCTGGTTCGCCACCGGTGACGGGTTCGAGGTCTGGTACTCCCTGGTGGCCCGGCTGTCCCCATGGGGTCGGCGCCGGGATGGCGTCCTCGTCGTCCGCAATCCCCTCGACGGGGTCGCCGCGCAGGCGGTCGGTCCCGGCCTGGTCGCCGTCGTCCTGGTGGTCATCGGGTCGACCGCTTTCGACGGGCTGACCCGCACGCTGTGGTGGTCGAACAACGTCAACGCCGATGACGTGCCGATCGGCACCCTCGGGTTCGCTGCGGCGGTGGCGGCGATCGGCGTCGCGTACCTGGCGGCCTGCCGGGCCAGCAGCTGGGCCATCGGCCGGGGCAAGGGCGCCCGGGTCGCGCCGACCGTCCGTGCTTTGCCCGGGGTGTTCGCGCCTGCGCTCATCCCGATCGCCATCGGCTACACCATCGCGCACTACTTCTCGCTGCTGTTCCTGGACGGGCAGATCCCGATCGCGCTGGTCAGCGACCCGTTCCAGAGGGGCTGGAACCTGTTCGGGACGGCCGACCTGCAGGTCAACTACGCGTTGCTGTCGACCCTGCTGATCGCCAGCGTGCAGATCGGCGCGGTCGTGGTCGGGCACGTGCTCGCCGTCGTGAGCGCCCACGATCGGGCCCTGGTCGACGTGAAACCAGCGTCAGCGGCCACCCGCAGCCAGTACCCGATGCTGGTGCTGATGATCGGGCTCACCTGCCTGGCGATCGGCCTGCTCGTCGGCACCTGAGACGGTGAGGATCGAGGGTCGGTGTGCAATCTCTCCGCGGAACCCGCTCGGCCCCACGTCAGATCTGTACAAATCGGACGGCCGGCCCGGTTCCGCGTTGAGATCTCACAGACACCGAGCTTGGGTCAGGGCTGCGGCGTCGCCGGGTCCTCCGCGCGGATCTCGTCCGCTGCCTGCTCCTCCGCGCGCGGCGGCACGGTCGGGTCCGGCTCGATCACATCGATCGGCGGCTGGTCCTGGTCAGGCTGGTCCTGGTCAGGCTGCGGCGAGGGCTGGTGAGAAGGGGGCGACATGAGGGGTGCCTACCCGCCGCTCAGTCCTCGACGCCGACGGTCTCCAGTGCGGAGGCGGCGGCGGTGACGTCGTGGGCGAGCACCACGAGGTCTTGCAGGTCACCCCGCCCGTCCCGGATGTGGTCGGTGAGCAACGCCTCGCCGCGGAAACCGAGGCTGTTGAACATGGCGATGGTGCCTTCCTGCACGGCCACCACCTCCACGACGAGCTTGGTCAGGCCCAGCCCGACCGCAATCTTGAGCGCGTGCTCGGCGAGCAACCGCCCGAGTCCCCGCCCGCGGGCCGACGGTGCCACGACGAGCCGCAACTCCCCCACATGGCTCGACCAGCCCGGCAGCGGCAGCACCGCGACGTAGCCGACCACCTCGGTCCCGGCGGAGGCGACCCAGCGGCTCGCGGCCTGGCCGGATCCGCTCGGCCCCGCGGACGCCCAGCCCGCCACCACGGCCCGGTCGTCGACGGCTTCCTTCACGAAGGTCCGGTCGCCTTCGGGTAGCTCGGCGAGGAAGTGCGCGAGCGCGTCGACCTGGTCCGGACTGAGTTCGCGCAGATCGGGCGCTTCGATCGACGTGGTCACGCCGACACCTCCGTGGTCTCGGGGTCAGGCAGCTTCTCGCTGCGTTTCTGCAGGAACTCGACGATCGTCGGGATCGTCACCCTCGCCGCGGTCTTGCCGACGGCGAGCCCGATGTGCCCGGCCTGCAGCCTCAGTTCGCCCTTGTCCGTCGACCCGACCAGGTCGATCAGGGGCGCCGCGGCCTCCACCGGGACGATGTGGTCCCGCTCGGCCACCACGTTGAGGAACGGGCAGGTGATGTCGGCCAGGTGCACCGGCCGCCCGCCGAGGCGGATGTCGTCGTTCATCAGGCCGTTGCGGCGCACCAGCTGGTCGACGGTCTGGCGGGCCGCCTCACCCGGGAACGGGATGTGGTCCTCGGTCCACTGCGTCATCGTCCGGTGCGCCACCAGGTACTTGTCGCTCTCGAGGTTCTGCAGCAGGTTGGCATACTTGCTGAGGTCTGCGGTCGGCTTGAGCACCCGGAACGCTTGCCGGAGGACGTTGGGCGGGATGTTGCCGGTGTCGTCGACCAGCTCGTCCACCTCGAGGTTGCCGGGCTGCACCGCCTCGGTCATCAGACCCATCTTGGTGAAGTCGGTCGGCGTCGCGACCGTGGTGAGGCTCCGGATCGGCAGCTCTGGGTGCCGGGCGACGGTGAGCAGGGCCAGGTCCCCGCCGAAGCAGTAGCCGAGCAGGTTCAGCTCGTCGGCGCCGGCGACCTCGAGAGCTTGCCGCATGGCTTCGGGGAGGTAGCCGTCGACGTAGTCCTCGAGCGTGTTCTGCGAGTCCCGTTCGTCGGCGACCCCGAAGTCGAGGAGGAAGACGTCGAGCCCGGCGTCCCGGAGATGCTCGACGAAGCTGTTGCCCGGATGGAGATCGAGGATGTAGCTGCGGCTGACCAGGCTGAAGCAGATGAACAGCGGCGGGTAGTAGCTGACCTGGTCGCTCCGGTACCGGTAGAGGCTGCACCGATCCTGCGTCCAGACGACGTCCTTGGGGGTCGCGCCGACCGGTACCGCGTCGAGGCCGGTGACGACCTTGATGCCGTTACGGGCGCGAAGTGCGTTGCGTTCGGCTTCGCGGCGGATGCGCCGCACCAGCGCTTCGGCCGTCCCGAGCGGGTTCAGCAGACTGGGCACGGTGCGTCTCCTCGAGAGTTCTGGTCAGTTCGCGGACGCGACGGTCCAGGGTCACGACCTGCTCGCGCAGCCGGGTCACGTCGCTGCCGGCCGGCAGGTTGACGAGGTGCCACAGCTGCCGGCTGCGACGCTCGACCGCGCGCCAGGCCTCGTTCTGGGCTCGAAGCCCGAGGGAAAGCACCTGCGCGAACCGCTTGGTCTGGACCAGCGATTCGAGCGGGGGCGCCACTCGGGTGTCGACCGCGTCGTAGGCCTGACGCCACAGAGGCTTGCCGGAGGCCGTTGGCTTGTCACTCACCTCATATGCCCTACCCAGCCTGTGTGCGACGCCACATGGAACCGGCGGTAACTTGCTGGGGTGCGCGCGGACGACACACAGATGCAGATGGGCTTCGGCCTCCCGGTGTCCGGCGGCTGGGCGACGCCAGCCAACCTTCGGGCGATCGCGCAGCGGGCGGAGCAGCTGGGCTACGCGACGCTATGGAGCTTCCAGCGTCTGTTCGTCGCGGAAAGCCAGCCGCTGCCGCCGGCGTACGGGAGTGTGCTGGACCCGCTCGTGCCGCTGGGGTTCGCGGCCGCGGTGACCGAGCGCGTCCGCCTCGGCACCGCCATCGTGAACATGCCGTACCAGGCGCCGGTCGTGCTGGCGAAGGCACTCGCGTCGCTCGACGTGTTGAGCGACGGTCGCTTGGTGGCGGGGCTCGGGCTCGGCTGGTCCCCGGAGGAGTTCACCGCGGTCGGTGTCCCCTACGAGCGGCGGGGAGCGCGTGCCGAGGAGTACCTGGCGGCGCTGCGGGCGCTGTGGGGGCCGGACCCGGTGGAGCACGCCGGCGAGTTCTACACGGTGCCGCGCGCGTCCATGCTGCCGAAGCCGGTCCAGCAGCCCGGGCCTCCGGTGCTGCTCGGCGGCTCCGCACCGCGGGCGCTCGCCCGGGCCGGGCGGCTGGCCGACGGGTGGATCAGCAGCAGCCGGGAGAACCCGGAGACGATCGGGGAGTCGGTCGAGGCGGTGCGCGCCGGCGCCCGGGAGGCCGGCCGCGACCCGGCGACGCTCGAGTTCGTCTGCCGGGGCGTCATCCTGGACGCGCCGCGGACCCGACCGCTGACCGGCTCGCTCGACGAGATCCGCAGCGACCTTCCCGCTCTCGCCGCGCAGGGCGTCACCGAGACGTTCGTCGACCTGAACTTCGACCCGACGGTCGGCAATCCCGACGTGCCCCCGGAGACGGCGATGCGCCGGGCGCACGAGGTGCTGGAAGCTCTGGCACCGTGGTGAGTCAGCGCGCCCGGCGCAGAAACCGCGCGGGTCAGCCCAGGTGCTCCTTGAGGAAGCCGACGGCACGCGACCAGGCGAGCTTGGCGTTCTCCTCGTCGTAGGTCCCGAGCAGGTTCTCGTCGTTGTGGAACGCGTGGCCCGCCGGGTAGTGGTAGAAGGTCACCTCGGCGCCGGTCTCGGCCTTGATCTGCTGCTCGAGGGCCTTGGCCTGGTCGACCGGGTACATCTGGTCGGACTCGCCGTAGTGACCCTGCACCGCGGCGGTCAGGCCCAGGTAGGAGTTCGGAACGCCCGGGCCGACCCCGTAGAACGGCACAGCCGCGCCCACCTTGTCGCCCTGCTGCGCCGCCAGCAGCAGCACGAAGCCGCCGCCCATGCAGAAGCCGATGGCGCCGACCTTGGTCGAGGTGACCGAGTCGAGGCCGAGCAGGTAGTCGACGGCTCCGCCGAGGTCCTGGGCGGCCCGCTCGACCGGCAGCTCCGTCAGCAGCTTGCCGGCCTCGTCCGCGTCGTGCGTCGTCGTACCGCCGAACAGGTCGGGAGCGAGAGCGACGAAGCCCTCGCCGGCCAGCCGTTCGCAGATGTCGGCGATGTGGTCGGTGAGACCCCACCACTCCTGGATGACGATCACGCCTGGGCCGGATCCGCCGGCCGGGGTCGCGAGGTAGCCGTGCCCCTCACGGCCGCCGCTGGGAAAACTGACGTTCTGGCGAGCATTCTGCTCGGTCATGTGCATCCTTCATGTCGTCGCCGGACGTCCCGGCTGGCCTGATCGCACCGTAGCCCCGTTTGTGCGAGCCGTTCCGGCCCCGCTGCCGCGCGGGGTGGATCATCGGGCCCTGGAGCGGAGCAGGAGGAGGTGGCCGACATGCGGCAGGTGACCGAACAGAAGCCGCAGCGCGCGACCGTCTCCAGCACGTCCTCGAGCCACCGGGCCTCGATTCCGCCGACCAGGTCCCGACGCCCGGACGGCGGGGACGACGAGCCACGCACCTTCCCGGCCATGGCGCTCGGCCTGATGCTCGTGGTGGGCATCCTGCTCGGGCTGCTGTTCGCGGCCGTCATCTCGTCGTTCGTGAACGGGGGGTCGTCCCACCGCTCGGCTGGCGCATCCGCGACGCCCACGGCCGCCTCGTCGGCGCAGGACGCCAACCGTCGGGTCCAGCAGCACGCCAACGAGATCCAAGCGAACAATGCCCCGGAGTCCCGAGACGTCCGGATCCTAGGCTGCGGCGTGGACGGCGACGGTTACGCCTCGGCCCAGGTGCTCATCACCAACAGCACCGACAAGCGCGCGACCTACCACGTCCGAGTCCTGTTCACCTCGGCCGACGGCCGGATCATCAGCGACGACGTCGCCTCGGCGAAGCGGCTGGCGCCCGGGAGCACGGCCCCCCTGGTC
>DATITC010000169.1:0-4023 GCA_035468175.1 Frankiaceae bacterium
CTCACCGATGGCCCGCAAATCGGCGCTGTCGGAGTCGGGAGAAGCAAGAGCTTGAGGATCCAGGCTGTCGAGCCAGGCCTCGGTGTCAGCCAGGGCCCTCTGCAGCTGTTCGCGTGATCGTGGCATCCGGCTCACCTCAGGTGGTCGTAGAACAGCGAGCTGGGAGGACGTTCGCGTCGGCCCCGCCCATCGGGAGCGAGCACGTCGAAGCTGACCGTGCCAGGTCCTGGGTCTGCCTCCTTCGACAGCCGATGCCCGACCCCGTCGGGGGTCGCTCCCTCGAGCTCCAGGCCGCGCTCGCGCAGGAACGTGCACACCCGCGCGACGCCGCCGGGCGTCGACCGCACGTTGTCAGCGGTCACGTAATTGCCTACCTGGGAGTTAGCGACCCGCAAGGGAATTACGTGAACGAACCAGCCCCCGAGTAGGGAATTACGTGAACGCCGACACCGGCGGAGCAAGCGCTGCGCAACCTGCGCTAACCGGGGGGTCATCTTCGAGATTTGCGCTGACACTACGAACTGGTGCCGTGTTGCGGTCTTTCTGCTGGACGTCGGCTCGGAAGGTTGCTCAAGCGACGCGGGTGTTGTGCTCGTCCCGTGCCGTGTTGAGCAGAGCCTGCCAGGACACAACCTCGGGCCGGCGGTACAGGAGCGCCCGGCGTTCCCGCTCCGTCATGCCACCCCAGACACCGAACTCGACACGGTTGTCGAGGGCGTCGGCGAGACACTCAGTTCGGACAATGCATCCAAAGCAGCGGGTCTTGGCGCGGTTCTGCGCTGCACCTCGGACGAATAGATCGTCCGGGTCGGCGTCACGGCAGGCAGCACGAGCCGTCCAGTCAGCGCTCGACGGAGCCGTTGCTGTGCTGACAATTCGGTGAATCTTCTGCTGCACGCGTGTCATTGTGTGTCAACTCCAACTTTGGGCGCCGAGGAACGAGGAGGTCTCGCATCCTTTCGCCCTGTACTCACAGTGACACGAAAATGGACAAATGCCGCGGCTGGCGTGATTTGTTGTCGTGCTCTTGTGTTGCGAGAAGCGATACGGAACACATCGAAATCAAGCACGATGTCGGCATGACAGCCGCTGACGAGTACGTCGACGACCGAGTCGGGCATGGTCGGTGCCGCCCGAGGCGGACCTTCCGGGATCCCGATCTCGCTGCTGGGCTCGACGCCATCGCGAGCCGGCGCGACATGCCGTCCGAACAGAAGGTGCGCATGGCGGCGCTGGTCCCGCACTTCGCTCGCCAGGGTTTCGTTGCCTGCCCACCCGGTCGGGCCAAAGCTCATGCGTGACAGCTACTGGTCGCAGGCGGAGGTCGCGCTTGGGCTTCGCCGCGAACAACGCCTACGGGTTGTCTGACCTCACCGCAGAAGACCGAGCACACGCCGCTCAGCAGCCGCTACAACGACGCGGAACTGCTGAACCTCAGGCCAACGGGCGCGACTCCGCGGACGTGGACGGTGACGGTGTATGCGTCGCCTGGCCGGGGTGCAGCGGATTACCTCACCGCATCAGGTGCCTCCGGCGGAGAGGACGGCGTTGCCGTCGGCCTGCGCCTGTAGCGACGGTAGCGGCACCGGGCGGTAGGCGGGCCAGTCCAGCGCCAAGGTCGCCACCGCGCCCCGGGGCCCGGGGCCCGGGGCCCGGGGCCCGGCAGAGCGAACGGCTCGGGCCGCGCCTGCCAACACGGAGGAGCGCCTATGAATCGATGCTCCGGGCGTCTTCCTACGCAGCAAACGGGTCGGAGTCGTCCCGCCTGTCGCGAGCCGCAGCGACCTCCCTCCGCAGGCGACGGAGCTCTTCACTGCCCCTTTACGGAAGCTGCGTGAAATTCGGCGCGCCAATTTCGGTGGCCTACTCGGCAGCGCTCGTCGAAGTCGGCCGTGCGCGCGGATCGGCTGGTGACATTTATGCGCAATCCAGCACAGGGTGGGCAGCTGGGTGAGACGCTCGGGTCGATGCCCCAGTCCTATGCCGTGCGCCCGCTCGGGATTGCTGGTATCGACGACCCGGTCGAGGTCGGGCGTGGGGGGTTCGGCGTCGTCTACGCCGGGGTCGAGAGACAGACGGGGCGGACGGTCGCGGTGAAGGTGCTCGCCGCGGTGCCAGACCCGAGGCAGCAGGCCCGGTTCGAGGTGGAGTGCCGCGCCATGGCCACGCTGTCGCATCTTCCGTATGTCGCGCGGGTGGAGCGGTGGGGCCGCACTGATGACGGAAGGCCCTTCCTGATCATGGAGTACTTGCCTGGCGGGTCGTTGGCCGACCGGCTGCGAGTCGGGGGTCCGTTGCTGCCGGAGCGGGTCCGTGTCCTCGGCCAGCAGCTCGCGACGGTCCTGACAGCGGCGCACCGGGTGGGGATCATCCACCGGGACGTGAAGCCCGAGAACATCCTGCTCGACGCCGACGGGCAGGCGAAGCTCACCGACTTCGGAATCGCGGTCGTGTCCGGCGTGAGCGCCGGCACCACCATGGGCGCGCTGGTCGCCAGCCTCGCCCATGTCGCCCCCGAGCTCCTCGACGGCGCGCCACCTACGCCTGCGGTCGACGTGTACTCGCTGGGCTCCACCCTCGTGACGCTGCTGACCGGCCGGCCGGCGTTCGTGGTCGATGGCGAGCCGCCCGGCCGGACGATGGCCCGCGTTCTGCAGGGCGACGGGCCGGACCTACGGCGGTTCGGCGTCCCGCCCGAGCTCGACACCACCCTCCGCCGCGCGATGAGTCGGACACCGGAGTACCGGCCGACCACCCAGCAGTTCGCCGCCGAGCTGCTTCGGCTTCGGCAGTCCATCGTTGACGACGGGATCCGCGTCCCTGGCCAACGTTGACGCCGCTCGCCGCCGACTCCAGACCAGCCTTCAGTTCGACGACGACGCGGGCTGGTCGCCGGCGCGGCGGCGGTCGTGCTGGCGCTGGCCGTCGCGGTGCTGCTGGTCACGACGGGGCGCTCCGGCGACACCCCCACGAACGGGTCGTCGCCGCAGGCGGGCTCGTCGAACCAGGTCGGCGTGCAGGCCGCCGACTGGAAGGATCGCAGCTACCTCAGCGACTGCATGAGCGACAACAACACCGTGCAGCGCGCACTTCGTCGACCTCGGCCCGAGCTACTACGACTCCCGCACCAACCCGCCCGACGGATACGCGCCACGTCCGCGAACTGCAAGCCCTCGACTTCAACGTCACGCTCAACCCCGCAGCCTGAACTGACCGCAACACCCCCCGGCCCCCGCTAACACTCCGCCGGGGAGCTTCGCCTGCCTGGTCACCTTTGATTTTCGGATGAGAGGGGTGGGGGACGGTCCACTCGATGTGGGTACCGGAGCGGCGGAGTCGACGACGCAGGAGCCGCCGAGTTGTTGGGCACGGCCGCGCAACGCAAGCGGTGTATAGCCGTCCGCCCCGGCCGATGGCCGACAGGTTGGCGACTGTGCCCAAGGGGCAGACCGTGGCTGTGGACCCGAAGCGGCAGGACGCGCCGAACGTGCCGGACGACACGTCCGCGTTTGTGCTGGCCAACGATGACAGGGCGCCCGGGCAGGCTCGACGCGCCGTTCGCGGGACCTTAACGGGTTGGCGCCTGTTCGCAGTGATCGACGACGCCGTGCTCGCAGTGAGCGAACTCGTGACGAACGCCGTGCGCCATGGGCTCCCGCCCGTCGGCCTGCTCTTGCGACGCCGCGACGGTCAGGTACGGATCGATGTCGACGATGCTCGGCCAGAGCCTGTTGCGCTAGACAGAAAGCCAGCCGACTTCGCGGAGTCCGGACGTGGCCTTGGCATCGTCAGTGGCGTGGCCGACGACGTCGGCAGCGAGCACATTCCGGGTGACGGCAAGTTCGTCTTTGCGTCGTGGAATATCGCGGATCCGCCGGCGGAAGCGGGCCTCGGAGGGGAAAGCTGCGAACCGCCCGTCACCGGAGCGCCCTCTAGCCCGACAGACGGGCGCGTCTCGGGTCACCGCGCCGCTGGGGCCACAACGGACTGATCACCACCGAGACTGGAAAACGGCATCAACCG
>DATITC010000170.1:0-5929 GCA_035468175.1 Frankiaceae bacterium
GGCATCGTCGAGCTGACGGCGGACGGCCGCGCCGACCCGGTCTTCGGGCCAGCCGGACGCGTCCTGCCCGTCCTGCACTGGCACGGCGACACCTACGAGCTACCGACGGACGCGACGCATCTCGCCACCTCGGCGCGCTACCAGCAGCAGGCATTCCGGATCGGGGCACGCGCCTACGGCTTGCAGTTCCACGTCGAGGTCGACGGGGACGCCGCGACCGCGATGGAACCCCACCTGCCGGACGGGATCCGCCTGGACCGCAGACACCTCGCCCTGGTCACCCGGGTCGGTCATGGCGTGCTGGCCCGTTTCGCCGCCGCGGCCGGCCAGCAGGCCTAGGAGGGAAGCCCGAGCAGCCGGACCGCTGCACGGGCCGCGCTGCCACCCGCGTCGACGGCCGCAGCGAGCGCACGTGGCACGTCGAGGTCGTCGAGCATCGCGACGGTCACCTCGTCCTCCGCGCTGCCGCTGCGATCCGGGCGTCCGGCCGCGGCGTACAGCTCGTCGACGCGGGCCTCGGTGGCGTCGAGCAATTCCGGCGAGTAGTCCCAGTCCTCGTGCCACCGACGGTTCAGCAGCAGCAGCCGCAGCGCAGCGGGGCGGTGGTCGCGCAGGACGTCGCCGACCAGCACCAGGTTGCCGGTGGACTTCGCCATCTTCGCCCCGTCGATGCCCACGGTCCCGACGTGCAGCCACGCCCGCGCGAAGGGGGTGACGCCGCTCGCCGCCTCGGCCTGCGCCGCCTCGTAGGCATGATGGGGGAAGCGGAGATCGGCACCGCCGGCGTGCAGATCGACCGACGCTCCCAACACGGTCATCGCCATCGCCGCGCAGCCCGCGTGCCAACCCGGACGTCCCGGTCCCCACGGCGAAGGCCAGGCCGGATCGCCCTGTGCGGCGTGCTGCCACATCACGGCGTCCAGCGGGTCCCGCTTGTGCGGATCGTCCGCGGAGTCCCCGTGCGCGCCGAGCGCCTGCCGGGCCTCCTCCGGCGAGAGGTTCGCGCGGGCCGCCACGTCGCCTCCGATGAAGTAGACCGAGCCGCTGGCTTCGTAGGCCCGACCGCTGGCGATCAGCTGCGCCGCGAGCCGCACCACTCCGTCCACGTGCCGGTGGATCCGCGGCTCGTGGTCCGGAGAGCGGACGCCGAGCGCCGCCATGTCCCGGTCGAAGCGGAACTGCTGCACCACGGCCAGCTGGTCGTAGGGGGTGTCGGCCCGGCGGGCCGCCGCCAGGATGTCGTCGTCGACGTCGGTGACGTTCCGGCAGACCTCCACGTCGACGCCGAGCGAGCGCAGGACGCGCACCGCCGCGTCCACCCAGACGAACGTGGCCGCGTGGCCGAGGTGGGTCGTGTCGTACGGCGTGATGCCGCAGGCGTAGACGCGGGCCCGGCCGACGATGGGCAGGGGTTTCCCCGAGAGCCGCAGGACACGATCGGGCGCGGCGCACACGGGGGTTGTCACCACCGGAACTCTGCCACCAATCCGAGGGCCACCACTTCGCTGGTCATCCATTCGAGGGCGGCCCATTCGAGCGCCAGCACTTCGGAGTTCCTCCGATCTGCCGATGACGGCTGCATGGCGATGCTCGAGCTGACCTCCGACGTCTCGACCGTCAGCTTGACCATGCGCGGCGCGGTCGATCGCAAGGGCGTCGAGGAGTTGCGCGCTGCGCTGGCAGAGACGGAAGCGAAAGCGAACCCTGACGACGGCCACCGCGGCCAGTGGGTCGCCATCGACCTCCGCGAGGTCACCGACTTCTCCCGGCTCGGGATCGCGGTCCTCGTCGCCGCGCACCGGTTCTTCGGGGACAGGCTGCGGATCCGCCTGAACGAAGCGGTCCTCGCGCTGCTCGACGAGGCCGGCCTGACCCGGGTGCTCCACCCCGGCTTCTGACACGATCGGCGGATGAGTTCCGCCTCGAAGGTCGCCGTTATCACCGGAGCGAGCAGCGGGATCGGTGCCGCCTCGGCCCGAGCGCTGGCCGCCGCCGGGTTCGCCGTGGTCCTCGGGGCCCGACGGCTCGACCGGGTCCAGGAGGTGGCCGCCACCTGCGGCCCCGACGCGCGGGCCGCCCGATTGGACGTGACCGACACCGACTCGGTGACGGCCTTCGCCGCCGACATCGAGCGCTGCGACCTGCTCCTGAACAACGCCGGGGGAGCGCAGGGGCTCAACCCGGTCGCCGAGGCCGACGAGGAGCAGTGGCGGTGGATGTACGACAGCAACGTGCTCGGCACCATGCGGACGACCCGGGCACTGCTGCCCGCGCTGCAGGCCGCCGACGCCGGCCACATCATCAACATCGGGTCGGTCGCCGGGGTCGAGACCTATGAGGGCGGCGGTGGCTACACCGCGGTCAAGCACGCGTTGAACGCCGTCACCGACACCCTGCGCCTCGAGTTGCTCGGCACCGGGATCCGGGTCACGGAGGTGGCTCCCGGTCTGGTCGAGACCGAGTTCTCCCTGGTCCGGCTCGGCTCGCAGGACAAGGCCGACGCGGTGTACGCCGGCCTGACGCCACTGACGGCGGAGGACGTGGCCGACACGATCACCTTTGTCGCCACCCGGCCGCCGCACGTCAACCTCGCCTACGTCCGGCTGACCCCGACCGACCAGGCCACCTCGAAGGCCGTGTACCGCCGCACCGGCAGCTGACCCGCGGAGCCACTGACCCGCGGACACTTACCCGGGAAAGTGCCTGCGGTCACCGAGCGTTGCCGATTCGTGTTTCCCGCGCGTGTCCACGGGTGATCTCTTAGCCCGAGTGGGGAACACGGCTCGAGGAATCCGAGGCCAGGGTCCGAGTCCCGCGAGTATGTGACATCGCCGGTGTAGACAACCGGCGTTATGGGGAACGGGGATCGGCATGGGGCTCAGCGACATGGTCAAGGGCGGGGTCGGTCAGGCGAGTGGGCTCGTCGGGAAGGTCGGCGAGAAGGTCGACGTCTTCCGGGTGCTGGCCGGCACCGGAGTCATCAAGCCGGCGCGGCCGGACCAGCTCGTGCGGATGGGTCTCGCGCTGGCCCGCTGGGGATTCACCCCGGCGACCGGGTGGGGCGTCGGCGCGGCTCGCTGGCCGAAGGAGAAGGCGCTGGTCGACGACTTCGGGTCGCTGACCTTCACCGAAATCGACGAGCAGTCCAGCGCGATCGCCACCGCGCTCGCCGAGAAGGGCGTGAAGGAGGGTGCCGCGGTCGGCGTCCTCATGCGGAACACGCGGTGGATGCTGCTGACGCTCGCCGCCCTGTCGAAGGTCGGCGCCGACGCCGTGCTGCTCAACACCGGTTTCGGGGCTCCGCAGATCGCCGACGTGTGCGAGAGCGAAGACGCCAAGGCCGTCATCTACGACGCCGAGTTCGACAACCTCTTCGATGAGGCCAAGGACGACATGCTCTACATCCTCGGGTACGTCGCCGAGGACGAAGCGAAGGCGCTGAAGAACGCCGACGACAAGCTCACCCTCGAAGGCCTCATCAAGACCGAGACGAAGCTCGGTCGGCCGAAGCACCGCAGCCGGCAGATCATCCTGACCAGTGGCACCACGGGCAAGCCGAAGGGCGCACCGCGCTCGGTCGAGGGCCCGGAGCCGGCGGCCGCGTTCCTGTCGAAGATCCCGCTCAAGGCCCGCGGGACGACGGTCATCGCCGCGCCGATCTTCCACGCCTGGGGCATGGCGCACCTGGGCCTCGCCCTGATGCTGTCCAGCACGATCGTGCTCTCCCGCAAGTTCGACCCCGAGGGCGTCCTGCGGATGATCGACCAGAACAAGGCGAGCGGGCTGGTCGCCGTCCCGGTCATGCTGCAGCGGATGATGGAACTCGACGAGTCCGTGCGCGATAAGTACGACACCTCCAGCCTGCGCGTCGTCGCGGTCAGCGGTTCGGCGATGCCGGGCGATCTGGCGACGAAGTTCATGGACGCCTTCGGCGACGTCATCTACAGCCTGTACGGCTCCACCGAGGTGGCCTACGCCACCGTCGCCGACCCCAAGGACCTGCGCGACGCGCCCGGCACCGCCGGCCGGTTGGTGATGGGCACCACGATCAAGCTCATCGACCAGCAGTCCGGTGACGAGGTGAAGCAGGGCGAGGTCGGCCGCATCTTCGTCGGCAACCCGTTCATCTTCAGCGGCTACACCGGCGGTCAGGACAAGGACCGCATCGGCGACCTGGTCGCCAGCGGTGACGTGGGCCGCTTCGACGAGCAGGGCCGGTTGTTCATCGAAGGTCGCGACGACGAGATGATCGTTTCCGGCGGAGAGAACGTCTTCCCCGCCGAGGTCGAGGACCTGGTGTCGAAGATGGACGGCGTCCGCGAGGTGGCCGTGATCGGCGTCGACGACGAGAAAATGGGCCAGCGGCTCGCGGCCTACGTGGTCAAGGACGAGAAGGGCACGCTGTCCGAGGACGACGTCAAGAGCCACGTGAAGTCCAACCTCGCCCGGCACAAGGTGCCCCGCGAGGTGCACTTCATCGAAGAGCTGCCCCGCAACGCCACCGGCAAGGTCGTGAAGAAGGACCTCGCGGAGGACGACGACAGCTAGCCCCAGACCCCGGAGCTGCGTAAGGAATGGCCTGTCAGAGGCGGCCGAACCTTACGCAACCTCGGGGTAGGTCGGGCCTGGGCAGTTTCGGGGGCACCTCAGCGTCCCGGTCCACCCGCGCGCGGTCAGCGCCTCCGCGATGGTCGCAGCCACGGTGTGCGGATGGGTCAGCAGCACGAAGCCCGGAAAGCGCAACGTCGCGATGCGCCCGATCGTGTGGCCGTTGTCGCGGCTCATGTCCTTCCACCAGCCGTCCGCTTCGAAGTGGCCGAGTTGTCCGTCGAACTCGGCTGCCAACTGCGAGCCGTCAGGACACTCGTAGAGGCCGTCGACCACCGTGTCCTCGATGCGGCGCTGGCGGTCCGGCGACGGCAGTCCATGAGATGCAGTGATCTGTTCGTGCAGCACCTCGAGCAGGCTGTGCGCGCCCTTTGCCGCCAGCGCCAAGACCTCCACGAGAAGCGCACGGCGTGGCAGGTTCGGATGTCGCTGCAGCACCTCGCGAAGTCGCGGGACAGTCGTCGTGCGACGCTGCACCGACGATGCGAGCAGGGCGATGGCGCTCTGCTCCGTGGCGGCGGTCGACGCGCAGTCGAGGACAGCGCGCTCGATCCGGAACCGCCGCGGTCGGGCCGACGGATGCAGATCCTCGGACGGCCAGCGTCGGGTCCGGCGGATGACCAGCCCGGGCTGGCGCGCCACGATGCGTGGGTCTGGGACGACGACGTGGACGACGTCGGGCTCCGCGAGCTTCCGGTCGGCGAGCCACCAGGCCGTTCTGAAGCCGATGGTCGCGCCGGGACCGGCGTACAGGTATGCGGCCCAGATCCGTTGCTCGATGTCGAGGCCACCGGTGACCGTAGCGAACACTCCTGGGTAGGCCCGCTGCCAACGGCCGCTCGCGACTCGGTGAGCCTGGCCGTGTCGGGAGATCCCGTGCTCCGCCGCCTGGCCTGCGGTCAACACGCCGCACTGAGCCGCGAGCAGTTCCCCCAGGTCCACGAGCGGCGAGCATGCCGCATCCGCGGAGAGCGTCGTCTCTTGCCTGTGGACACCATCGGCTGCGTAAGGAATGGCCGGTCAGGGAGCCTGTCTCGATTTGCGGTTGGCCGGGGGGTTGTTCGTCGATCTTGGCGGATGGCCGGGGTGAGAGCGCCCGGCCGTACTCGTCGCGCTGGTGGAAGCGGCCGGGGGAAATGTCAGTGCCGGTAGGCCTTGCGGAGGTTGTGGACGGCGGAGGCGAACAGCAGTTCGGCTTGAACGGCGTCGAGGCCTCTGCGGCGGAATTGGCGTAGCCCGACGCGGTCTTTGAGTTGTCCGTTGACGGCTTCGACGGTGGAGCCGCGGGCGGCGTAACAGGTCTTGCCGTCCTCGGTCTTCA
>DATITC010000171.1:0-18768 GCA_035468175.1 Frankiaceae bacterium
GTTGGCGAACACGATGGTGGACTTGTGGGCGCGGACGAGCTCGAGCACGCGCCGCTCGATGGAGGGCCAGATCGAGTTCCGGTTTTCGATCGCACCGCCCATGGCCGAACCACCCGGAGCGGGTTGTATGAACGGCTGCAGGGACCCGACCAGGTCGGCCGCCGACTCGTCCGACTGCGGCTCGGCGAGAACCGCGCTCGTCTCGGCATCGCCGGTCTCGGTATCAACGGTCTCGGTATCAACGTTGGACCAGTCGAGCACCGGCATGTCGCTGAGGACCGACGGGCCGGTCTGCTCGCCGATCGCGGTCATGTCCTCGACCGTGACCTCGACAGCGATCTCAAGCGTCTTCGCCGCCGGCGGCTGCACCACGTCGACGGGATGTTCGCCGCCGAGGAAACGCGCCACCTGCTCGACCGGGCGCACCGTCGCCGAGAGGCCGACCCGCTGCGCGGGACGGTCGAGGAGGGCGTCGAGCCGCTCGAGGCTCACCGCGAGGTGTGCGCCGCGCTTCGTGCCGGCCACCGCGTGCACCTCGTCGACGATGACCGTCTCCACCCCGCGCAGCGCCTCCCGGGCCTGGCTGGTGAGCAGCAGGAACAGTGACTCCGGGGTGGTGATCAGGATGTCCGGAGGCGTGGTGGCGATCCGCCGCCGCTCCTCGGCGGTTGTGTCCCCGGAGCGGACGCCGACCCGGATGTCCGGCTCGGGCAGCCCGAGCCGGACCGCCGCGTGCCGGATGCCGATCAGCGGGGCCCGCAGGTTGCGCTCGATGTCGACCGCAAGGGCCTTCAGGGGACTGACGTAGAGCACCCGGCATCGACGCAGCTTCTCGGCCGGTGGAGGCGTCGCGACCAGCCGGTCGAGCGCCCAGAGGAACGCCGCCAGGGTCTTGCCGGATCCGGTCGGCGCGACGACGAGCGCGTTGCGCCCTCCGGCGACGGTCGCCCACGTCCCGCGCTGTGCGTCGGTGGGGCCGGCGAAGGCCGACCCGAACCACGCAGCGGTCGCTGCGGAGAAGCTCGGGAGCGGGTCCTTGGCCATACTCCCAGTGTGCAGCCGGGCTCCGACAGAAACGGCGCCGCGAAGCCGTCGGCGTTCGCGCAGAATGAAGCGGGTGCGGTTGACCGACTTCTGGGAGCGGATGCGTCGCAGCTTCGGCTCGTCCTACGCCGACTCGCTCGCGCGCGACCACGTGCTGGCGGCCCTGTCCGGGCGGACGGTCGAGCAGGCGCTCGAGGACGGGGAGGACGCGAAGACGGTGTGGCGGGCGGTCTGTTCGGAGTTCGAGGTCCCCGTCCGGGACCGGTGAGGTCGGTCGAGCGGCGGCCCCGCGTGTCGCGTCGCGATCGAACGCCTGTTCGCCTAGCTTGTGGATACGGAGTCGTCCTCCACAGCAGCGGTCGGGCGACGGAAATTGTCGGACCTCGGTCCTAGCGTCGCTGACGACAACACGAACATCTGAATTCGAGGGGTGGCTCCCAATGGCAGGACTGGACCGCGAGAAGGCTCTGGCCAACGCGCTCACACAGATCGAGAAGTCCTTCGGCAAGGGCTCGGTGATGCGTCTGGGCGACGACGTGCGTCCCCCGATCCAGGTGATCCCCACCGGGGCGATCTCGCTCGACGTGGCGCTCGGCATCGGCGGGCTCCCCCGCGGGCGGGTGGTCGAGATCTACGGCCCGGAGAGCAGCGGCAAGACCAGCTTGGCCCTGCACGCCGTAGCAAGTGCCCAGGCCAGCGGCGGTATTGCGGCGTTCATCGACGCCGAGCACGCGATGGACCCGGAGTACGCCAAGAAGCTTGGTGTGGACACCGACGCCCTGCTCGTGGCGCAGCCGGACACGGGAGAGCAGGCGCTCGAGATCGCGGACATGCTGATCCGCTCGAACGCCCTCGACATCATCGTCATCGACTCGGTGGCCGCGCTGGTGCCGCGGGCCGAGATCGAGGGGGAGATGGGCGACAGTCACGTGGGCCTGCAGGCGCGGCTGATGAGCCAGGCACTGCGCAAGATCACCGGGGCGCTCAGTCACTCGGGGACCACCGCGGTCTTCATCAACCAGCTGCGCGAGAAGATCGGCGTCATGTTCGGCTCGCCGGAGACCACGACCGGCGGGAAAGCGCTGAAGTTCTACGCCTCGATCCGGCTGGACGTCCGCCGGATCGAAACGCTCAAGGACGGAACTGAACCGGTGGGCAGCCGGGTCAAGGTCAAGGTCGTCAAGAACAAGGTGAGTCCGCCCTTCCGGATCGCCGAGTTCGACATGCTGTTCGGCCAGGGCATCAGCCGTGAAGGCGGGATCATCGACATGGGTGTCGAGCACGGCTTCGTGCGCAAGGCAGGTGCCTGGTACACCTACGAGGGCGAGCAGCTCGGGCAGGGCAAGGAGAACGCCCGGGCCTTCCTCCGGGACAACCCGGACATCTGCAACGAGATCGAGAAGCGGGTCAAGGAGAAGCTCGGGGTCGGGCCCGTGCTCGACGCCGAAATCCCGGCTCCCTCCCCGGCGCCCGTCGACTTCTGATGGCAGGCGGTCGCCGCCGCGCACGGATCCGCGACCTCAGCCCGGAGCCGGCGGTGGCCGCCCGGCAGGCTCATGACCTCTGTCTGCGGATGCTCACGGACCGCGCGCGGACGCGGCACGAGCTGAACGAGGTGCTTCGGAACGAAGGTCTCACGGGCGAGATCATCGACTCGGTACTCAACCGGTTGGTCGCGCTGCGCCTGATCGATGACGCCGCCTACGCGGAGTCGTTCGTGCGCAGCCGGCAGCGGGCGGGGGTCGCCAAGCGATCGGTGACCCGGGAACTGCACGCCAAGGGCATCGCCGAACCGGAGGCCGAGGCGGCTCTCGCGACCATCGACCCGAAGCACGAGCGGGAGACAGCGCGTCTGCTCGCGACCCGCCGGGCCGCTCGCACCGTCGGCATGCCGATTGAGGCTCGCCGCCGGCGGCTCTACGGTCTGCTGGCACGTCGCGGATATCCCTCGGACCTCGTGCGGTCGGTGGTGGACCAGGTGCTGGGTGAGGCGCAGGAGGACGACCGGGAAGTTCAGGATCTTGACCGGTTTGATCTGTAAGCCCTACCCTCCGGCTCGAAGCAGAAGGACACCCGCAATACGCGGTTCTCTATAGACCACGAGTTCCTCCGAACCACTGACCCTCGACTTTGGATCGACCACCTCACCGTCGCCCTGCTCCGCGCGTTGAGCCCCGGAACGCGAGCGCGACCTCGGGCTGGCCCCGGTGCCGTTGCTCCGGGTGCCCTCTGCTGGCTCGCACTTCTGTGCGGGTCTCGGCGGAGCAGGGGAGGACGTCGGGTGGAGCTTCTTCTCGGCCTGCTGCTCGTGGTGCTCGCGCTGGTGGTCGCGGTTCTGGTGCTGGTTGTCGTGCGGATGTCCAAACACTGGGCGGCCTTCGTCGCCGGCAGTTCGACCACTGGCGCGACAAGCGGCGCCACTGGCGCGACGACTGGCGCGACGACCGGCGCCACCACGGCGACGGAGGTGACGGGGCCGTCAGACGATGACGCGATCGGCGCTCCCCGGGTAGCCGCCGCCGCGTCCGTGCTCGAGCAGGCCAGGCGAGAGGCCGAGCAGGTGCTTGCGACCGCCCAGGTGGAAGCGGCCAGGGTCGGGGCGCAGAGTCTGGCGGACGCGGAGGAGGACCTGACCGGACGCGTGCACGAACTCGCGTCCCGGGAACAGCGGCTGGACCGTCGGGAGCAGCGTCTCGACGAGCGGGTCCGCGCCCTCGACGACGAAGCTCACCTGATCGAGGCACGCGAGCACGCGCTTGCCGGCACCGAGGCCGAGATCGCCCGCCGCAAAGCCGAACTCGCCGATGTCGAACACGACCGCCATCGGGTGCTCGAACAGGTTGCCGGGCTGACAACCGAGCAGGCGCGGGCTGAGCTGATCGCCCAGTCCGAGCAGCAGGCGAAGCGGGACGCCGCCCTGCTGGTCCGGGACATCGAGTCCGCTGCCCGGGACGAAGGGGAGGAGCGGGCCCGCAAGATCGTGACGTTAGCGATCCAGCGCGTGGCCAGCGACCAGACGGCTGAGTCGGTGGTCAGCGTCCTGCACCTGCCCTCGGACGAGATGAAGGGCCGGATCATCGGCCGCGAAGGGCGCAACATCCGCGCCTACGAGGCCGTCACCGGCGTGAACGTGATCATCGACGACACCCCCGAAGCGGTGCTCCTATCCTGCTTCGACCCGGTCCGGCGGGAGGTCGGTCGGCTGACTTTGGAGGCGCTGATCCTGGACGGGCGGATCCATCCGCAGCGCATCGAGGAGCAGTACGAGCGGGCGAAGGCCGAGGTCGACGCCCTGTGCATCCGGGCGGGCCAGGACGCTCTGGTCGAGGTCGGCATCACCGAGATGCACCCCGATCTGATCGCGCTCCTCGGCCGCCTGCGCTACCGCACCAGCTACGGCCAGAACGTGCTCAAGCACCTCATCGAATCGGCTCACCTGGCCGGGATCATGGCGTACGAGCTGCGCCTGCCCGCACCGATCGCGAAGCGCGGCACCCTGCTCCACGACATCGGCAAGGCGTTGACCCACGAGGTGGAGGGGTCGCACGCGATCATCGGTGCCGAGCTCGCCCGTCGCTACGAGGAGCACGAGGACGTGGTGCACGCCATCGAGGCGCACCACAACGAGGTGGAACCCCGCACCGTTGGCGCGGTCCTCACCCAGGCCGCCGACCAGATCTCCGGTGGTCGCCCCGGGGCCCGTCGCGAGAGCCTCGAGTCCTACGTGAAGCGGCTCGAACGCATCGAGCAGATCGCCGCGGAGAAGCCAGGCGTCGACAAGGTGTTCGCCATGCAGGCTGGGCGCGAGGTCCGCGTGATGGTGGTCCCGGACGCCGTCGACGACATCGGCGCGCAGGTCCTCGCTCGCGACGTCGCCAAGCAGATCGAGGAAGAGCTGACGTACCCCGGTCAGATACGGGTCACCGTGGTCCGGGAGACCCGCACCACCGAGATCGCGCGCTGAAAATCGACACGTCTTCCGCCGTACGCTCGAGGGCATGAGTCGGACGTACGAAGTTCGCACGTACGGCTGCCAGATGAACGTGCACGACAGCGAGCGGCTCTCCGGTTTGCTCGAGGACGCCGGTTACGCCCGTCCCGTCCCGGGAGACACCCCCGACCTGGTCGTGTTCAACACCTGCGCCGTCCGGGAGAACGCTGACAACCGCCTGTACGGCAACCTGGGGCACCTGCGGCCGGTCAAGGCCGGGCACCCCGGGATGCAGATCGCCGTCGGTGGCTGTCTCGCCCAGAAGGACCGCAGCACCATCGTCGACCGCGCCCCCTGGGTCGACGTCGTATTCGGTACGCACAACATCGGCGCGCTGCCCGCGCTGCTGGAACGGGCCCGCCACAACGAAGCCGCGCAGGTCGAGATCGTCGAGGCGCTGGAGACCTTCCCGTCGACGCTGCCCAGCCGCCGCGAATCGGCCTACTCCGCCTGGGTCAGCATCAGCGTCGGCTGCGACAACACCTGCACCTTCTGCATCGTCCCCAGCCTGCGCGGCAAGGAGCGGGACCGCCGGCCGGGCGACGTCCTTGCCGAGGTGGAGGCACTCGCGGCCGAGGGAGTTCTGGAAGTCACTCTGCTCGGTCAGAACGTGAACTCCTACGGCCGCGGATTCGGTGACCGGCAGGCCTTCGGCAAGCTGCTGCGTGCCTGCGGCGACGTGCCGGGGCTCGAGCGCGTCCGCTTCACCAGTCCGCACCCGCGGGACTTCACCGACGACGTCATCGCCGCGATGGCGCAGACGCCGTCGGTCTGCCCGTCCCTGCACATGCCGCTGCAGTCCGGGTCGGACGCGGTGCTCCGCCGGATGCGCCGCTCCTACCGCTCCGAACGTTTCCTTGGCATCGTCGAGGGGGTGCGCGCTGCCCTGCCGGACGCCGCCATCACCACCGACATCATCGTCGGCTTCCCGGGCGAGACCGATGCGGACTTCGAGGCCACTCTCGACGTCGTGCGGGCGGCCCGGTTCTCCAGCGCTTTCACCTTCCAGTACTCCAAGCGCCCCGGCACTCCGGCCGCTGAGATGGACCAGCAGGTGCCTCGCGAGGTCGTCGCCGAGCGGTACGAACGGCTGGTCGCGTTGCAGGACGAGATCTCCTGGGCGGAGAACCGGGCGCAGGTCGGCCGATCCGTCGAGGTGCTCGTTGCCAGCGGCGAGGGACGCAAGGACGCGGGCACCGGGCGGCTCTCCGGCCGGGCCCGGGACGGGCGGCTCGTCCACTTCCGCGCCGGAACGGACGGGACACCCCGGCCCGGTGACGTCGTGCACACGACCATCACCCGGGCGGCGCCGCACCACCTGCTGGCGGACGAGCCGCTGACGTCGTGGCGACGGACAAGGGCGGGCGACCTCGCCGAGGCCAAGGCCTGCGCGCCAGCCCAGGGCCCGGCTCGTTCGGTCGGGCTCGGTCTGCCGACGGTCGGTGCACCCGCACCCGCACCCTCTCGCGTCTGAGCGGATGACGCTCGTCGCGGCCGCGGTCTGCCCGCACCCGCCGCTGCTGCTTCCCGCAGTCGGTGTCGGCGTCGAGCTTGCGGCTCGCCCGGCCGCGCTGCACGCGGTGCAGCGGCTGACCGCAGCCGTCCCGGACCTCGTGGTGGTCGTGGGGTCGGATCGGGTCGCGGCCGAGTACGGCTCGGTTGACTCCGGTTCGCTCGCTTCCTACGGCGTGGACCTGGTGGTCCCGCTCGGTACGGCTGCGGAGGGCCGGCAACGGACCCTGCCGCTCGCGTTGACCGTAGGCGCCTGGCTGCTGGCCGAGGCCGGGTGGACGGGGGACCGGCGGGCCTTCGGCGTTCCCGAGACCATGACCCCGGCCGACGCGCTGGCCCGGGGCGCGGAGATCGCCGACCTGGCCGGCCGGGTGGCCGTCCTGTGTATGGGCGACGGCTCGGCCCGCCGTTCCGAGAAGGCGCCGGGGTGGCTCGACGGCCGGGCCGAAGCCTTCGACGCGCGGGTCTCCGCTGCGCTTGGCACCGCCGACCTCGAGGCCCTGGCCGCTCTCGAACCGGATCTCGCTCGCGACCTGCTCGCAGCCGGCCGGCCGAGCTGGCAGGTGCTGGCCGGGGCAGCCGGTGCAGCCGGTGCGGCCCCTGAGGCCGATGCGGCGGGCGACCGGCGATGGTCCGCTGAGCTCCTCGTCGACGAAGCACCGTTTGGTGTCGGCTATTTCGTGGCCTCCTGGTCAGCCGGGTCGGCGGTCGAGTCGGTGGTCGAGCCGGCACCCGCCGCATGAGCGGGCGCGTCCTCGCCGTTGTCGGACCCACGGGGGCCGGGAAGTCGGCACTCGGCATCGAGCTGGCCCGCCGGCTCGGCGGCGAGGTCGTGAACGCGGACTCGATGCAGCTCTACCGGGGGATGGACATCGGCACCGCCAAGCTGTCGATGGCCGAACGCGAGGGCATCCCGCATCACCTGCTCGACGTGTGGGACGTGACCGAATCCGCCGACGTCGCGCGCTACCAAGCCATGGCTCGAGCCGAGATCGAGCGTCTGCTCGCGGGCGGACGCGTCCCCGTCCTGGTCGGGGGAAGCGGGCTCTACGTGCGGGCGGTGCTCGACGACCTCGACTTCCCGGGCACCGACCCGGTCGCACGGGCTCAGCTCGAGGACGACCTCGCCCGGCTCGGCCCCGCGCCCCTGCACGAGCGCCTCGCCGAACTCGACCCCGAGGCCGCCACGACCATTCTCCCGTCCAACGGTCGACGGATCGTGCGGGCGCTCGAGGTCGTCGGGTTGCGAGGCTCGTTCCGCGCGACCCTGCCCGCTCCCTCCCCGGTCTACGACGCGCTGCAGATCGGAATCGACCGGGCCGACCTCGACGAACGGCTCCGGCTCCGGACCCGGCGGATGTTCGAGGCCGGCCTGATCGAGGAGGTGGAGACCCTCGAGCTCTGCGGGCTCCGGGCCGGCCGCACGGCCTCCCGTGCCCTCGGCTACGCCCAGGTGCTCCTCGCCCGTGACGAGATCGCCGCCGGTGCCGAGCCCGGCGATGCGTTCGGTCGCGCGCAACAGGCCACCTGCCAGGCCACCCGTCGATTTGCCCGGCGGCAGCGGGCCTGGTTCTCGCGCGACCCGGCGGTTCGTTGGCTGTCGGGTCCGAATCCAAGCGAGCTCACGGACGACGCTTCAGCGTCGTCGTTCCGGGACCAGGCCGTGACAGCAGCTGAGAAATGGTGGAACGTGTCACACCGTTAACGCCTAACCTTCTGCGGATTGCCCCGATACCGGGGTCGACCGGTTGGCGCCGTGACACCCAGATCGGAGATGAGCGGCTGTGGCTCGCTCTGTCGTGGACTTGACCAGCCGGCCTGACCTCACGGGTGACCTGCGACGGGCGCTCGAGGAGGACGTGCTCGAGTTGATGTACCAGCCCGAGGTCGAGCTCGCCTCCGGTGCGGTAGCTGGAATGGAAGCGCTGCTGCGCTGGCCACACCCCGGCCGAGGTCTGCTGGGCCCGGCTGACTTCCTGTCCGCGGCCGAGCGGGCCGGGTTGATGCCGGCGCTCGGCAACTGGGTGCTGGAGCGCTCCGCGGCCGAACTCTCAAGGTGGCGGGACATGCCCCCGCACCCCACCGTCCGGGCCCGCCAGCTCTGGAACAACGTGGCGGCGGCGCAGGTGACCGACGATTTCGTCGAGCACATCGCCGAGGTCATCCGGCGCTACGAGCTGCAGCCCGGCACGCTCGGTCTCGAGTTCAGCGAGCGCACCCTTACCGCGATCGGTCCGCGGGTGCTCGAAGTGCTCACCGAGCTCCGGCGCCTCGGCTGTGCGCTCGCCGTCGACGACTTCGGCACCTGGTATTCCTCGCTCGCCACCCTCGATGAGCTGCCGATCGACGCCGTGAAGTTGGACCGGCGCTTCGTCCGCGGAGTCGGCGGCGACCTCGACGACGACTCGATCGTCGCCTCGGTGATCCGGTTGGCGCACGCCCGCGACCTCTACGTCGTCGCCGAGGGCGTCGAGTCGTGGTCCGAAGGCGCCCGACTGTGCGAGCTTGGGTGCGACCGTGCCCATGGCTATCTGTTCTCGCCCCCGCAGCGGGCCGAGCGGGCCCGGTGGATGCTCGCCAAGGGAGTCGGTTGGCGCAACCGTGGCGCCAGCTCCGCGTCACTGGCCAGCGTCGTCCAGGCCCAGCGGGGGCAGGGGTAGCGTCGGCTCGGTGGACGCCTATCGCGGTCGGTCGGCCGACGCGCGCGGCGGCCTGCCGTTTCTCAAGGGGCACGGCACCGGCAACGACTTCGTCCTGTTGCCCGACCCCGAAGGTCGGCTCGAGCTGACGCCCGCGCTGGTCCGACGGCTGTGTGATCGCCGGTTCGGCATCGGTGCCGACGGGGTGCTACGCGTCGTGCCGGTCGAGTACATGTCGTCGGGCGAGGTCGGGCAACCGGACGGCGCTCGTTGGTTCATGGACTACCACAACGCCGACGGGAGCATCGCCGAGATGTGCGGCAACGGCGTCCGGGTCTACTCCCGTTTCCTCGTCGACGAGGGCTGGGAAGCGGCGGGTGACCTGCTCCTCGCGACTCGGGGTGGGACGAAGCAGGTCCACGTCCCCGAGACCGGTGACATCACCGTCGACATGGGTGCTCCGGAGGTGCTCGCCGGCCCGGTGCAGGTCTGCCTGGGGAACCGGACCTTCTCGGGACAGCCGGTCTCGATGGGGAACCCGCACCTGGTGGTCCGACTCGATGACCCCGAAGAGCTGGCCTCGCTCGACCTCACGGACGACGTGCGAGCGCCGGACGACGTGTTCCCGACCGGCGTCAACCTGGAGCTCTACATCCCTGTCGAGCTCGACGGGGTGCCGACGCTGGAAATGCGCGTGCACGAACGGGGCGTAGGCGAGACCCTGTCCTGCGGAACGGGTGCCTGTGCCGTCGCCGTCGCTGCTACCGGCAGCCCGGGGCCGGCGCGCCAGGTTCGCGTCCCCGGTGGCTTGTTGCGGGTGGAGTGGACGAACGAGACCCTCTACCTGCAGGGACCCGCCGAACTGGTCGCCGAGGGTCGGTGGCTCGGCTGAGCAGCAGCGATGCGTGCCGGAGACCGCACCAGCGCCCCCTGGGTGGAATCGCAGAGGTGGAAAAGGGGTTGTACCGCACGATGACAGAATCAGCTGCTGCTGTGCCCCAGGACGCTCTCGAACCGATCGCCGACGCGATCGACGCCGAAGCCGCCGTCCGTTCCGCCCCGGCCACCACCACTACCACAAAGCCCGCTACCGCTACGGCGCGAGCGCGGACCGTTCGCCCGTTACACGAGCTCCAGGGTGAGGGCTTCGACCTCGCCGACCGTGCTGCCCTGCGCCGAGTCGCGGGGCTCACGACCGAACTCGAGGACGTCACCGAGGTCGAGTACCGCAAGCTGCGGCTCGAGCGTGTCGTCCTGATTGGCGTCTGGACCGAGGGGACCGGAGCGGAAGCGGACAACTCGCTCGCCGAGCTGGCCGCCCTCGCCGAGACCGCCGGATCCGAAGTTCTGGACGCGCTCGTCCAGCGCCGCGACAAGCCGTCGGCCGCCACCTTCGTCGGCTCAGGCAAGGCCCGCGAGCTACGCGATATCGTTGTCGCGACCGGCGCCGACACTGTGATCTGCGACGGCGAACTGACCCCGGGCCAGCTCAAGCAGCTCGAGGAGATCGTGAAGGTCAAGGTCATCGACCGGACCGCGCTGATCCTCGACATCTTCGCTCAGCACGCCTCCAGCCGGGAGGGCAAGGCGCAGGTCGAGCTGGCTCAGCTGAACTACCTGTTGCCGCGACTCCGCGGCTGGGGTGAGTCGATGTCCCGCCAGGGCGGTGGCATCGGCACCCGAATGGGTGGCGGGGAGACCAAGATCGAGACCGACCGTCGGCGGATTCGGGCCCGGGTCGCCAAGCTTCGTCGCGACATCAGCGGGATGGCCGTCGTCCGGGAGACCAAGCGATCGGACCGGGTGCGGCACGAGATTCCGTCCGTGGCTATCGCCGGCTACACCAATGCCGGCAAGTCGTCGCTGCTGAACCGTCTCACCGGTGCGGGTGTCCTGGTGGAGAACGCGCTGTTCGCCACTCTCGACCCAACGGTGCGGCGGGCCGAGCTGCCGGACGGTCGTTCTGTGACCCTGACCGACACGGTCGGCTTCGTCCGCCACCTGCCGCACCAGCTGATCGACGCCTTCCGGTCGACGCTGGAAGAGGTCTCCAACGCCGACCTCGTCGTGCATGTCGTCGACGGTTCGCACGCGGATCCGGAGGCGCAGATCGCCGCGGTGCGGGAGGTCTTCGGCGAGATCGGGGCGAACGACGTCCCCGAGCTGCTCGTCGTCAACAAGATCGACGCCGCCGACCCGCTGGTGCTGAACCGGCTGCGCCGGACCGCTCCCTCGGCCGTATTCGTCAGCGCGGTCACCGGCGATGGCCTGGCCGAACTGCTCGACGTGCTCGTGGCCCGGGTTCCCCGCCCCGACGTGGAGGTCGAGGTGCTGGTGCCCTATGACCGCGGCGATCTGGTCGCACGAGTACACGACATCGGCGAGGTGCTGGGGCTCGATCACCGCGCCGAAGGGACCTACCTGCACGCCCGGGTGGGGCCAGCACTCGCGCATGAACTCAACCGGTTGCAGGAGCCGGTAGCTCCCTGACGCGTCGGGATTCCGCAGCAGTGGCAGCGGCGGACCCGCCGCTTAGACGTCGGTTAGACGCGCCTGAGTACCGCCACCACGCGGCCCAGGACGGTGGCCTCGTCACCGTCGATGGGGGAGAAGTCGACGTTGTGAGGCATCAACCAGACGTGCCCGTCCTTGCGCTTGTAGGTCTTGACCGTCGCCTCGCCGTCGATCATGGCTGCGACGACGTCGCCGTTGTCGGCCACCGGTTGCTGGCGCACGACCACCCAGTCCCCATCGCAGATCGCGGCGTCGATCATGGACTCCCCCGTGACGCGCAGCAGGAACAGCGTCCCCTCGCCGACCAGCTCCTTCGGTAGGGGGAAGACGTCCTCAATCGCCTGCTCGGCGAGCACCGGACCGCCGGCCGCGATCCGCCCCACCACCGGCACGTAAGCCGGCACGGGCCGCGCCGCCACGGCGTCGGCCTCATCCTCGAACGCGACTCCCGCGGGTTCGGCTACAGCCGGCCCCGAGTCGGGAAGCAAGACCTCCACCGCCCGTGGACGGTGCGGGTCCCGGCGCAGGTAACCCTTCGCCTGCAGCACCTTCATCTGATGCGCGACGCTGCTCGTACTGGTCAACCCGACCGCTTCGCCGATCTCTCGCACGCTGGGCGGATACCCGCGTCGTTCGACGGCCGCCCGAATCACCTCGAGCACCTTGCGCTGCCGGGGGGTGAGCCCCGCAGCGTCGGGCGGCCCGTCCGGAATCTCCCGGACCCGTGCGCGGGACCCGGACCCGTCGGTACGGCGATCGGCCATCGGTGCCTCCTCGTTCGCCCGGTTCATCAGCCTGGGCGCGCTGCCGGACGTACTTCTCGTCGGTTGTTGCGGTGCCTGCGTCTCGTACTTCGACTGCTGTCAGGGACGTTATCGCTGGTCGCCGACCTAGTTCAAACACATGTTCGAGCGTGTCTGTTTTTTGTCGGACCCCTGCGGTACAACTCAAGCATCGAACACGCGTTCGACCTAGGAGGTACTCGTGTCCACCATTCTGATCGACCGCCGTACCGCGGCGCTGCTGGGCGAGCTGGCGGCGACGTCGCCCACCGAGCTCCGTTCCCGAGGCGTCGCTGCGGTGAACGGAGTGGCGATCGGCGTCGGCGGCGGATCCCGGCCGGCGTCGAGTCATCGGCCGATCCCCGCTGTGGCCGTCATCGGCACGGAAGTGGCGACACGCCGATCGCCGTCGGTACGATCCGAGAAGTCACGTCCGATGGACAGGATAACGGGGGTCACGGTCCGTAGAGCGTCCTCGGGAGACGCACGGCTCCGTGAGCGCTTGCGCTGTGACGCGGCGCGCGGGCAGAGTCCGTCGCGGGTCAGTACGGTGCCCGCCACGCGGCGCAACCAGCCGCGTCCGGCCGAGAAGCCCGGCCTGCACCTCACTCGCCGGGGCCGGCTCGTCGCGCTGCTCCTGCTGTTCGTCGTCCTGACCGTGGCCTTCAGTGTGGGGCGAGTGACGTCGACAGCGCTCGGCGACCCGAACGCCCCAGCGGCGGAGGTCATCGTGCAGCGCGGTGACACGCTCTGGTCGATTGCGGAGCGCATCGCTCCCGACGCGGATCCCCGCGCGACGGCTCGGGATCTGATGGCGGTGAACGGGCTCGGGTCGCCCTCACTCGAGGCCGGCCAGCACCTCCGGCTTCCGTAGCCCAGCGTGATCGACAGCTGGTGGCCCCGTCGTGTCCCGTCTCGACACGGGCGCAGACACGCCGGGATGGCACTTGCCATGACTTGGTCGTCTGCCTACTGTCCGAACACAACATCTAGTAGTTACACCGGTGTAAGTCGTCCACAGGTTGTTGCACAGGTTGTCCCCGGTTTTCGCGGGGTTGCCCACAGCACCATCCACAGGCTGGCTTCGAACGGGCAGAGGAACTAGCTATTCGAGGGGGTCCGACGTGCGTTGTCCGTACTGCTCGCATGAGGACAGTCGCGTCGTCGACAGCCGTGATGCCGACGGTGGTACCGCGATTCGGCGTCGCCGCGCCTGCCAGGAGTGTGGCCGGCGGTTCACCACTCTCGAGGAGGCCTCGCTGCTGGTCGTCAAGCGCAGCGGCGCCACCGAGCTCTTTCGCCGGGACAAGGTGTGCTCGGGTGTGCGCAAGGCCTGCCAGGGTCGACCCGTTGACGAAGACGCCTTGGCCCTGCTTGCGCAGCGGGTCGAAGAGTGCGTGCGCGAGTCGGCCCGTGGCGAGATCCGGTCCGAAGACGTCGGCCGCGCGATCCTCGGACCCCTCCGGGACCTCGACGAAGTGGCGTACCTCCGTTTCGCTTCGGTGTATTCGTCGTTCGAGTCGCTCGACGACTTCGAAACGGAGATCCGTCGGCTGCGCTCAGCGCACGCGGGCGCGAGCACCGCACCACCCGGCCCGCCCCTCGGCGGCGAGGCCGACCCACCGCTTGCCGCGGCCGTCGTGACCTGACCGACGGCCGCGGCAGTTCACCACTGCCCGTCCACCGCGCTTCGTCGCTCCCGCACCGCGGCACCGCCGCACGACCGCCCCACATCGACTGCAGCCCGCCGGCATGGACGCCGCCCACGATTTGTTTTCATCAGTAGAGAGGTAAGGACCCGCCGCATGACTGAGACCGTCAACGGTTCGGCTACCCCGCCGGCCGAGGCCGCCCCGTCCAGCCGTCGTAAGGGGCTCCGTATGGAGCGTTTGCACACGGCGGCTGGCGTACACCCGTACGACGAGGTGACGTGGGAGCGCCGTGACGTCGTCATGACCAACTGGCGCGACGGCTCGGTGAACTTCGAGCAGCGTGGCGTCGAGTTCCCCGACTCCTGGTCGG
Organism: Frankiaceae bacterium; assembly: GCA_035468175.1. Classification (GTDB taxonomy): domain Bacteria; phylum Actinomycetota; class Actinomycetes; order Frankiales; family Frankiaceae; genus JAVEDQ01. Next base: position 14,505 of record DATITC010000171.1, read on the forward strand.
TCAACGCCTCGAACATCGTCACCACCAAGTACTTCCGCGGGGCCGTCGGTACCCCGGTGCGTGAATGGTCGCTCAAGCAGCTCATCGACCGGGTGGTCCACGCCTACGCGAAAGCCGGCACCGACTTCGGCTACTTCCGGACCGCCGAAGACGCGACGATCTTCGAGCACGAGCTGACGTGGATGCTGCTGCACCAGGTGTTCAGCTTCAACTCACCCGTGTGGTTCAACGTCGGCACCTCGTCGAAGCAGCAGGTCTCGGCCTGCTTCATCCTCGCCGTCGATGACAACATGGACTCGATCCTGAACTGGTACCGGGAAGAGGGGCTGATCTTCAAGGGCGGCTCCGGGGCCGGAATCAACCTCTCCCGGATCCGGTCCAGCAAAGAGCTGCTCTCCTCCGGCGGGACGGCCTCCGGGCCGGTGTCGTTCATGCGCGGTGCGGACGCGTCCGCCGGCACCATCAAGTCCGGCGGGGCGACCCGCCGCGCGGCGAAGATGGTTGTCCTCGACGTCGACCACCCCGACATCGTGGAGTTCGTCGAGACGAAGGCGCTCGAGGAGAACAAGATTCGGGCCCTGCGGGACGCCGGGTTCGACATGGACCTCGGCGGCTCCGATATCGCGTCGGTGCAGTACCAGAACGCCAACAACTCCGTCCGCGTCAGCGACGAGTTCATGCGGGCCTATGAGGAGACGAAGGAGTACCACCTGCGGGCCCGGCTCGACGGCAGCGTCGTCGAGACCGTGCAGTCCACCGATGTCTTCCGCGCGATCGCGAAGGCCGCCTGGGAGTGCGCCGACCCGGGTCTGCAGTACGACGACACGATAAACGACTGGCACACCTGCCCGGAGTCGGGCCGGATCACCGCCAGCAACCCGTGCTCGGAGTACGTGCACCTCGACAACTCCTCGTGCAACCTCGCGTCGCTGAACCTCATGAAGTTCCTCCGTGAGGACCTCACGTTCGACGCCCAGCGCTTCGTCAAGGCCGTCGAGTTCGTCATCACGGCGATGGACATCTCGATCTGCTTCGCTGACTTCCCGACCGAGGCGATCGGGGAAACCACCCGCAAGTTCCGGCAGCTCGGCATCGGATACGCCAACCTCGGCGCGCTGCTGATGGCCACGGGGCACGCCTACGACTCCGAAGGGGGCCGGACTCTCGCCGCCGGCATCACGTCCCTGATGACCGGGACCGCCTACCGTCGCTCGGCCGAGATAGCCTCGGTCGTCGGTGCCTATGACGGTTACGCCCGCAACGCCGACGCGCACACCCGAGTGATGCGCAAGCACGCCGCCGCCAACGACGCGGTGCGGCCGGTCGGCGCGGACGACGCGCGCATCCTGTCGCTCGCCGGCAAGCAGTGGCAGGAGGGTCTGCGGCTGGGCGAGAAGAGCGGGTGGCGCAACGCCCAGGCCTCAGTACTCGCTCCGACCGGGACCATCGGCCTGATGATGGACTGCGACACCACCGGCATCGAGCCGGACCTCGCCCTCGTCAAGAACAAGAAGATGGTCGGCGGGGCAAGCATGAAGATCGTCAACCACACCGTGCCGCCGGCGCTGCGCTCGCTCGGCTACGCGGAAGAGACGGTCGAGGCGATCGTCGAGTTCGTCGCGGAGAACGGTCACGTCATCGACGCCCCCGGCCTCCGACAGGAGCACTACTCGGTGTTCGACTGCGCGCTCGGCGAGCGGGCGATCAGCCCCATGGGCCACGTCCGCATGATGGCGGCGGCCCAGCCGTTCCTGTCCGGCGCCATCTCCAAGACCGTCAACATGCCGGAGGCGGCGACGATCGAGGACGTCGAGAACATCTACTTCCAGGGCTGGAAGCTGGGGCTCAAGGCGCTCGCTATCTACCGCGACAACTGCAAGGTCGGTCAGCCCCTCTCCGGTCACAAGAAGGCGGTCGCTGCCGCTCCGGTTCAGATCGTCGAAGCCAAGCCGCAGCGCAAGCGTCTCCCGAAGAAGCGTCCGTCGCAGACCGTGTCGTTCGCGGTCGGCGGTGCCGAGGGCTACCTGACGGCTGGGTCGTACCCGGACGACGGTCTCGGTGAGGTCTTCATCAAGATGTCGAAGCAGGGCTCGACCTTGGCCGGCGTCATGGACGCGTTCTCGGTGGCGCTGTCGATCGCGCTGCAGTACGGGGTGCCGCTCGAGGCATACGTCTCGAAGTTCATCAACATGCGCTTCGAGCCTGCCGGTCTCACCGACGACCCGGACGTCCGCATGGCGCAGTCGGTGATGGACTACCTGTTCCGTCGCCTCGCGCTGGACTACCTGCCCTACGACGTGCGGGAGGAGTACGGCATCTTCACCGCCGAGGAGCGGACGGCGCAGGTGGCCGAGAGCTACGGATCGCCGGCTTCGCTCGTCGAGGCCGTCGACGTCGAGGCGCTGCGGGGGTCGGCACCTATCGAAGGGGCGCCCGCTGAGGTTGCACCCGTGACCGGTACTGGGGCGACGCCGCCGTACTCGCACACCGAGTCGCGGACCGCGGTCGACGCTCCGCTTTGCTTCACCTGCGGAGTGAGCATGCGTCCGGCCGGCAGCTGCTATGTCTGCGAGCAATGCGGGAGCACCAGCGGCTGCAGCTGATGGAAATGGTCATGCAGATGCCCTGAAGTCTTATGCCGGTTGTCCGTGATGATCACGAGAATGTCCAGCTGGTCACGCTGACATTCCGTATCAAGCTCGATACGAGTTGTCGATCTTGACACATGCGCACCACGTCCGCCCGGCCTTCGTTCCTGCCGGGCAGCTTCGCCGCAAGACAATGCGGTCGCCGCCTAAGGACGTCGACATGGTCGTGGCATCCGTGCAATGCCGCCGATGAGTTCTGACTAGGTCGGTCGTCGGAGTATGAAGACCCCGTACCGATCCCGAGGAGCAGTACGTGCCACAGCTGGTTCGCGTCCACAACTTCACCGTCTCCAGCGACGGCTTCGCCGCTGGAGAGGGCCAGAGCGCCGAACGTCCCTTCGGTCATGCCAACCCCGGCGTTCTGATGGCGTGGGCCTTCGCTACGGCGAGCTTCCCCGCCCGCACCGATGGCGGCGGCAGCCACGGCCTCGACGACTACTTCACCCGCGAATTCCACCGCAACATCGGCGCCGAGATCATGGGGCGCAACAAGTTCGGTCCGCAGCGCGGCCCCTGGCACGACCACGAATGGCAGGGCTGGTGGGGCGACAAGCCGCCGTTCCACACCCCTGTCTTCGTCATGACGAATTACCCGCGGCCGTCGTTCACGCTCTCGGACACCACGTTCCACTTCGTCGACGGAGACCCCGCGACGGTCCTCGCGCAGGCGAAGGACGCGGCGCAGGGCAAGGACGTCCGGCTCGGCGGTGGAGCTACGAGCCTGCGGCAGTTCCTCGACGCCGGCCTCGTCGACACCCTGCACGTGGCGGTGGCGCCGATCGAGCTCGGAAGCGGGGTCCGTCTCTGGACCGGTCCCGAGGAGCTGGACGACGGCTTCGAACACGAGGTGGTCCCGAGCCCCAGCGGCGTGACGCACCACCTGTTCTGGCGCCCCTGATCCCACTGCCCGGCAGAGGCCGTGATCTGTGGGCCGTCGCCCACCAGACCGCGGCCTCGCCACTGGCAGGCGGTCTGCCCGTCGGCGCCGTCGGCCCCATCACCGAGCCGGGTGCAGGCCGAGCAGCTGCTGGTCGACGGCTCGGCCGACGCTGTCTTCCTGGCCCGCGCGCTGTTCCGTGACCCGCATTGGGCGCTGCGCGCCGCGCACGAGCTGCAGGCCGAGATCGGCTGGCCTGAGCAGTACCTGCGCGCTGGCTGGCGCTGACCGGTCGGGAGGTCCGCGTTCGGGAGGTCAGCGGTCCGGAGGTCGGCGGCCGGTCTCCCGACACCGCACCCGGTGTCGCCCGAGGGGGATGTTGTTCTGCCGGTGTTGACATCAGTTCAGGTGTCGTCACGACGTTCGATCTGATGTCGACCTCAGGAAAGACACCGCCGGCTCCCGGAACACCAGCGCCCGGTGTGGTGGTCGGGATGCTTCGCGCCGACCCTTCAGCGAAGCGACGGCACGTCGGTGTTCCCCCCGTACGACGTCGTCCTCGTTCAGGAACTCGCCTTCGGCTTCGTCAGGTCGTAGACGGTGGTGCCGCCCGCGGTCGTCGACGTGTAGTGCTGCTGCACCCACGTGGCGACAGACCCGATGCCGTTCCTGCCGCCTCCAAAGCCACCCCCGATGCCGCCGCCGATGAAGTAGTGGACCTCGCCGTCCGCCACGTACC
>DATITC010000172.1:0-76508 GCA_035468175.1 Frankiaceae bacterium
CCCGGAGGGCACGCGCGTTCTCTACCCGCCGGAGTCACTGCCGGCGGTCGAGGACCTCGACGCGACCATCGCCGACGCCCTGGAGAACCCCGAGGGTTCCGAGCCGCTGCGCGTCCTGCTCCGCCCCGGCATGAAGCTCACGATCGCCTTCGACGACCTGAGCCTGCCGTTGCCGACGATGAAGCCCCCGGACGTCCGCGGGAAGATCATCGAACAGGTGCTGACACTGGCCGCCGCGGCCGCGGTCGACGACGTGGAACTCATCGTCGCGACCGCCCTGCACCGGCGGATGACCGCCGAGGAGATCCGGCACATCGTCGGGGAGCGGGTCTTCCGCTCGTTCTGGCCGGACAAGAAGCTGTACAACTTCGACGCCGAGGACCAGGACAACCTCACACATCTCGGGGTGACCGAGCAGGGCGAGGACGTCGAGATCAGCAAGCGGGCCGCGGAGAGCGACCTGCTCGTCTACGTGAACGTCAACATGGTCGCGATGGATGGCGGCCACAAGTCGGTGGCGATCGGGCTCGCGTCGTACAAGAGCCTGAAGCACCACCACAACAGCCACACGATGGTTCACTCGCGCTCGTTCATGGACCACAAGAACTCGGCGCTGCACAGCTCCGCCTGGCGGATGGGGCGGCTGCTCGCCGGGAACGTGCGGGTGTTCCAGATCGAGACGACGCTGAACAACGACACGTTCCCCAAGGAATACGGCTTCCTCAGCAAGCGCGAGTGGGAGTGGTCGCTGCGGGACCAGGCGATGTTCTTCGGCGCCAGCCGGGGCCTGGACGCGATGCCGTCGAAGCTGCGGCGACGGGCCTTCCAGTCGATGCGGTCCGACTACGGGGTCACCGGCATCACCGCCGGCGAGGTCGAGGCGGTGCACGACAAGACGATCGCCGCCGTGCACCGGCAGCAGCTGGTGGAGGTGCACGGACAGAGCGATGTGCTCGTGTTCGGCCTGCCGTTCCTCGGTCCTTACAACGTCAACAGCGTGATGAACCCGATCCTGGCCATGTGCCTCGGCCTCGGCTATTTCTTCAACATGTACCGGGGCAAGCCGCTGGTCCGGCCGGGCGGGACGCTGATCCTCTACCACCCCGTCCCGCACGAGTTCAGCCAGCTGCACCACCCGAGCTACGTCGACTTCTTCGAGGAGGTGCTGGCCGAGTCCACCGACCCAGCCACCATCGAGGCGAAGTTCGAAAAGGCTTACGCGACCGACCCCTGGTACACCCACCTCTACCGCACCTCGCACGCCTACCACGGCGTCCACCCCTTCTACATGTGGTACTGGGGCGCACACGCCATGGACCACCTGGGTGACGTCATCTGGGTCGGCGCCGATCGGCGTACCACGGCGCGGATGGGCTTCCGGTCTGCGTCGACGCTGGCGGACGCGCTCGAGATGGCCAGTGGGACCGTCGGCCGCTCGCCGTCGATCACCTACCTGCACTCGCCGCCGCACGCGATTGCGGACGTGCAGTGAGTCGGGCGAGAAAGGGACTCCCGACCGTCCGCGGCATGGCGAGCGGCTGGCGCTGGGGCTCCCGCCCGCTGGTACCGGCATCTGCCGAGGAGCACCGCCCGCTGCCCGCCCCGCCCCGGGAGTTCTCGACGGAATGGGCCCGGACACCGGCGGTGCGCCAGTTTCGTGCGGTCGCGCAGACCGCCGGGCTGAAGCCGCTGATCTGGTCCGAGGTGTCGCCCCGGGTGAGCGGCTTGGAGAACCTCCTGCCGCTCAGCAAGCCAGTCATCTTCGCCGCGAACCATTCCTCCCACCTCGATGCTCCTCTGGTTCTGTGCTCGCTGCCGCCGGCCTGGCGGCGGGAGACGCTGGTCGCCGCCGCGTCCGACTACTTCTTCGACGACTGGTGGCGGGCGATCGGCACCGCGCTGGTATTCGGGACCGTCCCGCTCGACCGCACCGGTGGCCGGACGGCGCGAGCGGGCTCGGCCACCCCGGTGGGTTTGCTGGACGACGGTTGGAGCCTGTTGTTCTTCCCCGAGGGCACCCGCGCCCCAGACGGGCGGATGGCCGGGTTCAAGACCGGGGCGGCGCGCCTCGCCACCGCTGCCGGCATCCCGATCGTGCCGATCGGCATCCGCGGGTCGTTCGCGGCGATGCCGCGCGGACGTTCCTGGCCGGTGGCCGGACGGCCCGAGGTCGCGGTCCGTTTCGGCTCTCCGATGCGGGCTGCTGCCGACGAGAGCGCGAAGCGGTTCACCTCCCGGTTGGCTGCGGAGATCGCCCGACTGAACGACGAGGACCAGACCACGTGGTGGTCGTCGTTGCAGCGAAGCGTGGCCAACGGGTCCAGCCCGACTCCGCGCACCGCTGGACCCGACGAGGACGCGGCGCACTGGCGACGGGTCTGGGCCTCGACCGAACCGGTGGTAAGTCAGGACCGCTCGACGCCCTGGGACTGACGGGCCGGGCGTCGCCGGCAGGCAGAGCAGGACCGGCAGCGAACGCAAGTGGACGGCAGGACCGGTCCGGCATCGCGGGTCAGGGCGATGCGGAACCAGTCCTGCCGACCGGTCGCGTCCGCGGGGGCGTCTTCGGCGGACGCGACCGGTCTTCCTCCCCCTAGGGGCAGAGGGGAGGTTCTTGGGCGGCGCTGCGCGTCTTGCCCGCATCGCCGTTGACCGTTCATTACCCGGTCAACTTAGCACTAAGCGTGCCCGCCCGACAAGTCTTCCGCGTGGTTCCCGAGGTCGACCGGCATAGGCTTCCAGGGATGGCCACCAGCACCGGCGCTGCCTCCTGGGCCCGCCGCTTCCACGCGCCGCTCGACGCCGTCCACGTCGTCGGCTACTTCGCTCCGGAGACGACGCAGACCTATGTCGACGCCGGCCTCAGCGACTACGGCATGGGCTACTTCGCCTCACGCTCGGCCGCGATGGGGGCGGTCAATCCGGAGGTGACGACGGCGACGTTCTACGTCTTCTCCCCCGGGCTCGTGAGCGCCTACATCCCGCGCGCCTGGGACCTCGTGTCGCCGGAGAAAGTGCTCGATGCGCGCTACGTGGGCATCGAAACCGCGCTGCGCCGCGGGCTCGGCGACCTCGCCGACGGCCCGGACGTCGCCGAAGCCGCCGACCTGGCCTGGAGCGTGCTCGACGGGCTCCCCGTGGCCGGGCGCACCCTCTGCGCCGCGCACGCCCGCCTTCCTCGGCACGCGACACCGGTCCTGGCCCTATGGCAGGCGACGACCGTGCTGCGTGAGCACCGCGGCGACGGACACGTGGCCGCGCTGGTGCTGGCCGGTCTCGACCCGGTGGAAGCCCTCGTCACCGCCGTCGCGGCCGGGGCGTCCGCGAAGTTCCTGAAGAACACCCGCGGTTGGTCCCCCGAGCAGTGGGCCGACGGCGAGCAACGGCTCCGGGACCGCGGCCTGCTCGACGAGGACGCGCTGCTGACCGAGGCCGGTCGGTCCGCCCGCGACGAGGTCGAGACGGCGACCGATCGCGCCGGGGCGGAGCCCTACCGCCGGCTCGGCGAGGACGGCTGCGCTCGGCTGATGGACCTCGTCCGGCCGCTGGGCCGAGCGATCGTCGCCGCCGGGATCATCCCCCGCCGACTGGCCGGCCCGGACCCGGCAGCCGACGCGAAGTCCTGACAGCTGCCAGTACGCCGTCAGAGCGTGAGCAGGTGTACAGCGTCGTCCAGCGACGTGGCGCGCTGGATGTTCTCCGGAAGGGGAGCCCCGTCCCATCCAGGGCCACCCAGCACGACGGCCGCGCCGGCGCGGACGTCCTCGACGCCGGCGGCGAAGTCACTGTTCATCGGGCTGGCCAACTGGGCCCACAGGAAGATCGCGTTCGGCCGCAACCGCCGGGTGGCCGCCCGGAGTGCGAGAAGCGGAGTCGACGCGCCCAGCAGGCGCACCCGGACATCGGACTCGATCAGCAGCGCCGCGAGCACATAGAGCGGCAGGACGTGCGCGTCGCCGTCGACGCTGGCCAGCAGCACCGGCCGGCTGGCGTCCGGCGCACCGCTGGGTGAGACCGTTTTGTCGGTCATCCGTCGCAGCACATCCATGGCGGCCTGCGACAGCAGGTGTTCGACCTCCACACCCTCACCGGTTCGGGCCCATCGCTCGCCGACCGCCACCAGGACCGGGCGGAGCAGGCTGTCCCAGGCCCCGGCCACGCCGACATCGGTGATGACCTGCTCCAGCAATCGCTCCACCTCGTCGACGTCCAGCGCCGTCGCAGCCCGGGCCAGACCGTGCTGCAGCGTGCTGCCACGCGGGATGGCGACGACGCGGCCTCCACCAGAACGTGGGCGGCGGGTCGGCGGCAAGGCGGCGTCGACGCCGACCGGCGGGACTCCACCACCGCCACCGGCGGCGCGCCGGGCCGCCTCCGACGTCGGCATCCCGGAGGTCACGAGTCGACGCATGACGAGCAGCCGCGCGAGGTCCTCCTCGCCGTAGCGCCGACGGCCCCCGGGGCCACGGGTGCCGGGGCCGAGACCGTAGCGTCTGTCCCAGGTCCGCAGCGTCTCGACGGCTACCCCGAGCCGCGCGGCGACCGCGCTGGCGGTGTACACCGGCGCCTCAGCCTCGCTGCTCATGAGGTCATGCTGCCCGTAACGACGCCTTTCAGTGCGTAACCGAGGGCATGTCATGGCGTCCGGATGGGCCCCGTGCAGCGCACCGGACCCATCCGAGTCCCACACCGGACCCGCTATCCGTCGCCTCCGATCCGTCGTCTCCGTCAGATGTCGGCAAGCCGGTTCGGCGATCGACACAGGTAACCGCCCAGGTGACGACGAAACAGATCGCGTAGAAGGCGACGAAGGCGACGTAGGCCGCGTTGCCGTTCTTGTAGCTCAGGAACGAGACCCCGGGCTCGAGCACGATGGCCGCGAGGATGTTCCAGAACGTCGGATCGTCCGGCGCCCAGTCGTCGATCCAGCGGCCCTTCCGTGCGTGGACTCCCCGGGGGGCCGAGGCGTCGGGGCAACAGTGGGAAGGCGGGTTCGTCGTGGTCGCCAGCGGTTCATGCCGTTCCCGGAGCCGCACCAAGCGAAGCGGATTACACGGCTGCCCGCACATTGGAACGCCGTCGTAACAGCGTTTGAATAGATTCGCTACGGGTTCGCGAGGGTGCGGATCGACCAGGTCACGGTCGGGAGGGGGCGCGTGGACGCACCGGTCGAGCAGGAAGCTGTCCTGCCCCTGGCCGGGTTCACCGTGGCCACGACCGCCGAACGGCGGCGGGACGAGCTCATTTCCTTGCTGCAACGGCGGGGTGCCCGCGTCGTGAGCGCTCCAACGCTCCGGCTGATCCCGCTGGCCGACGACGACGAGTTGTTCGCCGCGACCCGGATGTGCATCGAGCAGCCACTGGATCTGGTCCTGATCACCACCGGGATCGGGCTGCGCAGCTGGCTGGAGGCAGCCGACGGCTGGGGTGTGGGCGACGGGCTTCGTAGGCGCTTGGCCGCCACCGAGATCCTCGCCCGCGGCCCGAAGGCTCGCGGGGCGATCCGGGCAGCCGGGCTGGTGGAAACGTGGTCGCCGGCCTCCGAAGCCGTGGCCGAGATGGTGGACCACGTGCTGGCGCAGGACGTGGACGGCAAGCGGGTCGCGGTCCAGCTGCACGGCGAGCCGTTGCCCGAACTGGTCGCGGCCCTGCGCACCGCCGGCGCCACGGTGGTCGAGGTGCCGGTCTACCGGTGGCTCCCCGCGGCGGACCTGGCGCCCGTGCGGCGGCTCGTGGACCAGATCATTCACGTCGCGGTGGACGGGGTGGTGTTCACCAGTGGCCCAGCTGTGACCAGCCTGCTCGACCGGGCAGCCGAGATGGGGCGGCGTGACGAGCTGCTCGCCGCACTGCAGACCGACGTGGTGGCTTTCTGCATCGGCCCGGTCACCGGTGCCCGGCTGGAACGGCACGACGTGCCAACCCTGCAGCCGGAGCGGTCACGGCTCGGTGCCCTGGTCCGGGAGGTCGTCACCGGCCTTCCGGAGCTGAAGTCCCGCACCCTGCCGATCGCCGGCGCCCGGGTGGAACTGCGCGGTCACGCCGTGGTGGTCGAGCGCGATGGGCGTCCTGTCCTGGTGCCGCTGGCCCCGGCCCCGATGGCGGTGCTCCGGGCGCTGGCCGAGCGTCCCGGACGGGTGCTCAGTCGCGCCGAACTGCTCGGTGCCCTGCCGACCTCCGAGTCGAAGCCGACCTGCGAGTCGAAGCCGATCTCCGAGTCGAACCGGCGGCCGGACGAGCACGCCGTGGAGGTGGCGATCGCTCGCCTCCGCGCGGCGCTGAAGCCGCTGGACGCGGTGCAGACCGTGGTCAAGCGGGGCTACCGGCTGGTGCACGAGCCGGAACCGGCGCCGGTACCGGCCTGACGGCCGACACGCCGCGGTGGACGACCCGCCACCCAGGCCCAGCGGCGCCGAGTCAAGTCTTGCGTCCCAGCGGTGCCGGCCGGACCGTGGAGGCATGAGCCCCCTGCTGCGCCAGCCCCGCCGTCAGGCCACCGAGATCGTTGCCGTGCCACCGCGGAGCGGCCCGCTGCCGGCGCCGCTGGAAGCCCGCGTCCGACTTTCGGCGGATCTGGTGGCAGCGTTGCTCGAGGTCGAGCACCGTACCCGGGCCACCCTCGACGACCTCGAATGGGCCGACGCCGTGGCGGAACGGATCGTCCGCCGTCGGGCGGCGCGGCGGTCGGCCTGAGCGCATTGCCCTGCCTCCTATGCGGTCGCCGGCCGGGACACCTCGACCAGCGTGTTCTCTTTCGACGACATCCTGGTCAGCAAGTACACGCCGTGATCGGCAGGCCCGGACGGTCAGTAGGCGACAACGCCGCGCCGTAGGCCGTCGACCGCCTTCCGGGCTGTCCGGCGCATACCGGGCTCGCCGACCTTGGCGATCTGGTCGAGCAGGTCGATCAGCTGCCGGGTCCAACGCACGAAGTCACCGGCAGCCATCGTGTCGCCGAGCACCCGGTCCAGGGGCACGCCAGCCGCCCACTGGTGGGCGGCCCAGGCGAATCCGGCGTCCGGCTCGGCCAGGAAGGCCAGGCGGTGCTCCTGCTCGGCTTCCGACAGCCGCGCCCAGATACGCACCGTCTCGGCCATCGCCTCCCCGACCTCGGGACCTCCGGGCAACCGGGGCGCGAAGCGATCGTCGGTCCGCGACTCGTAGACCAGGGTCGAGACCACGGCCGCCAATCCTGCAGCGTTCAATCCGTCCCAGGAACCGCTTCGCAGGCACTCGGCGGCCAGCAGATCGGACTCGGAGTAGAGCCGGGCGAGCAACCGGCCGGCATCGGTGATGCCGGATTCACCCGGCGAGCGGGGCTCCCCGCCGCCCTCGGTGAGGTAGCCCTGCTCCTCGAGCAGCCGGCAGACCCGGTCGAACGTGCGGGCGATCGAGTTCGTCCTCGTCTCGACCCGCCGCTCGAGTCCGTTGGTCTCCCGGCGCAGCTTCTCGTACCGCTCGGCCCACCGGATGTGGTCCTCGCGGTCGGGGCAGCCGTGCACTGGATGGGCACGGATGGCGGCTCGCAGCCGCTGGATCTCGTCGTCCTCTCCGCTGCTGCGCCGGTTGCGGCGCCGACCGTCGCCGTCGTCCGCGTCGAGCATGCGGAGCGACGAGGCGAGATCCCGCCGCGACTGCGGTGATCGCGGGTTGAAGTTCTTCGCGACCCGAACCCGCCCCACCGACTCCACCGGCGTCGGGAAGTCCTGGCAGGAGAGTCGGGTGACCTGCCGGTCTGCCGTCAGGACGGTCAGTCGGCCGCCGTCAGGAACCGTGGTCCCGGGTGACAGGACGATGGCGAGTCCGCGGCGCCGTCCGGACGGGACCCGGATGACGTCCCCGACCCGGAGCTTCTCGATCGCCTGCGCCGCCTCGGCCCGTCGTGAGGCGGACCCGTCCCGGGCGAGCTTCGCCTCGCGGTCGCCGAGCTGGCGCCGCAACCGGGTGTATTCGGGGATCGACCCGTGCTCGCAGGTCATCGCCTCGGCGTAGCCGTCGAGCGCGTCCAGGTTGCGCTGCACCTGTCGGGCCAGCCCGACGACGGCCCGGTCGGCCTGGAACTGCGCGAACGACGACTCGAGCAGCACCCGCGCCTGCTCGCGACCGACCATGCCCACCAGATTGACGGCCATGTTGTAGGACGGCTGGAACGACGAGCGAAGCGGGTAGGTGCGGGTCGATGCGAGGCCTGCCACCGCCTGCGGATCGAAGCCCTGCTGCCACAGGACCACCGCGTGGCCCTCGACGTCGATCCCCCGCCGTCCGGCTCGTCCGGTCAGCTGCGTGTACTCCCCCGGCGTGATCTCGGCGTGCGCCTCGCCGTTCCACTTGACCAGCCGTTCGAGCACGACGCAGCGGGCCGGCATGTTGATCCCGAGTGCGAGCGTCTCGGTGGCGAACACCGCTTTGATCAGTCCGGCCGCGAACAGCTCTTCGGTGACTTCCTTGAACCGTGGCAGCAGCCCGGCGTGATGGGCGGCGATCCCCCGCTCGAGGCCCTCGAGCCAGGTGTCGTAGCCGAGAACGGTGCGGTCGGCGTCGGGGAGGTCGGCCGTCCGGTCCGCGGCATGCTCGCGGATCCGCGCCCGCTCGTCCGGAGTGGTGAGCCGCAGCCCGGCGGTCAGGCATTGGGTGACGGCGGCATCGCAACCGGCCCGGCTGAAAATGAACGTGATCGCCGGCAGCAGGCCTTCGCGGTCGAGCTGCTCGATGACCTGCGCCCGGCTCGGCACCCAGACCCGCCGGGTCCGTGGCGCGCCCGGTCGAGGTCCGCGCGCCTTACCGCCGCGTCGTTCGACGCGCGACTCCTCGTGCGCCAGCTGAACGAGCTCGCGGTTCAGCACCGGTTCGACCCCGGGTGCGCCGTCGGCGTCGTCTCCGTCTCGGCCGCCGGCATCACCGTGCTGTTCGACGAACAAATCGTAGAGCCGTCGTCCGGCCAGGACGTGCTGCCAGAGCGGCACGGGCCGGTGCTCCTCCACGACGATGCGGGTGGCACCGCGGACGGTCTGCAGCCATTCGCCGAACTCCTCGGCGTTGCTGACCGTCGCCGACAGGGAGACGAGCAGCACCTCCTCGGGTAGGTGGATGATCACCTCCTCCCAGACGGCGCCGCGGAAGCGGTCGGCGAGGTAGTGCACCTCGTCCATCACGACGTAGGCGAGCCCGCGCAGGCCGTCTGAGCCGGCGTAGAGCATGTTGCGGAGCACCTCGGTGGTCATGACCACCACGGGTGCGTCGGCGTTGCGGGCGGTGTCGCCGGTCAGCAGACCGACGTTCTGCTCGCCGTGCTTCTCGGCGAGCTCGGTGTACTTCTGATTCGACAGCGCCTTGATCGGCGTGGTGTAGAAGCACTTGGCCCCGGCCTGCAGGGCGAGAAAGGCGGCGAACTCCCCGACCACCGTCTTGCCGGCCCCCGTCGGGGCGGCCACGAGCACGGAATCGCCGAGAGCGAGAGCCTCACAGGCCTGCTGCTGAAACGGGTCGAGTCCGAACGGCAGGTCGGCCGCGAAGATTCGGAGGGCACCGAGGTCCCCGGCGGTGGGATCGGCGGCGCCCCGATCGGATGCGGCCACAGGTCGAGCCTAGTGGCGGACCGCCGGGCTCGTCGGAGCCGCACGACGCCGGGGTCGGCGGCGCGGTCAGCTCAGGTGGTCTCGTCGTCCCAGTCGGTCCCGCCACCGACCCGTGCGGCGGACCGCTGGGAGGCGCTCGGCCGGGTCGGCTCGGTCGGCTCGGTCGGCTCGGTCGGCTCGGCCGACGGCAGGTCGTCGGCCGGGTCCTGGACGAGGGTCAGGGGCGAGGCCTCATCGTCGGAGAGCCCGGCGAACTCGGATTCAGCCGCCTGACGGGCGCGGCGCTTGTCGGTCCACCGGGCAACCGCGACCGCCACCTCGTAGAGCACCACCAGCGGCAGCGCCAACGCCAACATGCTGAACGGGTCCTGGGTCGGCGTCGCGAACCCCGCGAAGACGAACACCAGGAAGATGGCGACCCGGCGCCAGGACCGCAGGCGCGCCGAGGACACCAGGCCGGCCAGGTTGAGCAGGATCAGCACCAACGGGAACTCGAACGAGACGCCGAAGATGACGAGCATCGACATCACGAACGAGATGTACTGGTTGACCTCGAGCAGCGGGACGACTCCGTGACCGGCGAAGCCGAGCAACACATCGAGCGCCGGGCCGAGCACCAGGTAGGACAGCACCGTCCCGGCCGCGAAAAGCACGATCGAGGAGATCACGAACGCGACGCCCCAACGCCGCTCGTGGCGGTGCAGCCCAGGGGTGATGAACGCCCATAGCTGGTACAGCCAGATGGGGGCGGACAGCACGACCCCGCCGAGTACCGCCACCTTGAGCCGGATGAAGAACGCGTCGGTCGGGTGGGTGAAGATCAGATCGCAACCGGCGCCGCCGGTCCGTCGATTCGCCGGGACGTTGCAGTAGGGGCGGCGGAGGACGTCGAAGACGTCGTTGTAGCCCCAGATGCCGATGACGAGGGAGGCGATCCCCACCGCGATCAAGGCGATCAGGAGGCGTCGTCGGAGTTCCTTGAGGTGCTCGACGAGCGTCATCCGACTGTCCTCGACAGTCGAGGTGGAACGACGGCGGGCCAGTCGTGCGCCGGCCACCCGGCCGAGACGGCTGAGCGTCCGGGTTGCGTCAGCCATCTCGCTGGGTCAGGAGCGGTCGGACTCGGCGCGTGCCTCCGGCCGGGCGGGGACCTCGGCCGCACGAACCTGCTCGGCCGGCGCGGGAGTCACATCTGCCGCCTGGACCGGCTGAACCTTCTGGACCTGGACCGGCGGGTCCTGAACGGGTTGCACCTGCGCGGGCTGGACCGGTTCCACCTGCTTGGGCTCGTCGTCGTGCAGGCCCTTGACCTCGGACTTGAGGATGCGCATCGAGCGGCCGAGAGAGCGAGTCGCGTCCGGCAGTTTCTTGTAGCCGAACAGCACGACGAACGCCAACAGGATGAGCGCAAGGTGCCAGGCACTGATATCGCGAAACACGTGGACCTCCTCGCCGGCTGCACGCCCGGGTTCGTGCGGCCGATGCTACGCGCCGGGGGCCGTCGAACCTCGCTGCTGCGCGGCCCGCCCCGGCTGTTCACCGGATGGTCGTCCTATCGGCTGGAGGGCTTCAACCGCAACCGCCGTCGCGGGGCCGCGGTGGGAGCGTTCAGGGGTGAGATGAGTCCGCGCTCATCGAGCGGGTGCGCTCAGCCAGCGCCTCCGAGCGTTCCTCGAGACCGTCGAGGCGGTCCCCCAGGCGTCCGGCATCGTCCGCCAGCCCGGACAACCGGCCCGCCGCGCGGCTCCCGAAGCGGTTCATGCGACGGAAGCGGCCGTAGGCGTGGAGACCGAACACGACGACGAGGATCAGCGCGAGAACGATCAGGGCGAGAGCGACGGCCAACCACACGCCGCCCAGCCTAGTGACGTGGAACCGCGAACGCTGCCAGCAGAGATCACGGAGCCCCGAATACCGGCCTCGGCGGGGGTCCGGGCAGCGTTGCCCCCGGCCGACGCCGCCCGGCCGCGCAAGACCCTGCCGGCACAGAGCGGGTCCGGAAACACGACACCCGCCGGTGGTGGCCGGCGGGCGTCGAGAGAGTGTGCTGCGGCGGAGGCGTCAGCCGCTGATCGCTTCGCTGATCCGTGCGGCGATGTTGTCCTCGTCGGACAGCAGGAGCGCGAAGTCGAGCAGGTCGTCGTAATTGAGGGTCGGCCCCGCCTTGGGCTCGAGCGCCTCGGCCGGCACCTCCCAGACCTGCGCCCGGACACCGCCGGACATCAGGAGCGAGATGACGTGGTCGTCGGCCGGCTTACGGATCTCGTCGGCGCACGACGGGCAGTCGAACGCGTAGTAGGAGAGCGGTGAGTGGTTGCAGACCATGAGCATCACGTCGTTGGAGGTCATCTCGACCTCTCCGCACGTGGGGCACGACGCTTTGATCGTGGTCATTTTCCGTCCTTCCGTAAAGCCGATCCAGGCACCGTCCCTGGTGCGCGACACGGTCTTCATCGGCGCCGGAAGGAGCCGACCACATAGCCCATTCGGACTAGAGGGGGACTAGTAGGCGGCCAGCGGACCGCGATCCGCGGATGGAGTGCCGATTCCGGCCTCAGGTCGGCTGATCAGCCCGTTCGACCGCGGCCAGTGCTTCCGCCGCACGTAGTCGCACCGCGTCGATCAGGGCGACCGGTTCGACCACCCGGCCCTGCCCACCGAGCCGCAGGACCAGCCGGATCACCCACTCGACCTCGGGAGTGCGAAGGGCGATCCGCAGGCCCCCGTCGTCGGTCTCCTCCGTGGACTCCACCGGGTAGTAGTCCGCCACCCAGCGTGCGGCGGGCGCCAACTGGAGCGTCACCAGTTCGTCGTCCGGCGACGGGGAGAACAAGCCGTCAGCGAGGTCGCGGGAGACCGCTTCGGGCGGCGGAACGGCCGGAGTGTCCAGCACTTGGAGGTCCACGATGCGGTCGAGCCGGAACAGGCGCATCGCCTCGACCCGGTGGCACCACGCCTCGAGATACCAGCGGCCGTCCCGGGAGAGCAGGCGCATCGGGTCGACGTCTCGGTCGGTGACCTCGTCCCGCGCCTCGACCAGGTAGCGCAGGTGCAGTCGGCGGTGCTGGTCCAGGGCGGAGCGAACGGTGGTGAGGACTCCGGCTTCGGCTTCGAGGGTCACCGCGAGACCGGCGCTGCCCTCCCCGGCGCCGAGCGCACCCTCGAGCTTGGCCAGCACGCGGTCGAGCGCGTCGCGCTCAGCGAGCCCGGGGACGTCGGCGAGGGTCCGGGCGGCGACGACGAGCGCCTGCCCCTCGTCGGCGGTGAGCCGGAGCGGACGGTCGAGGGTTTGCGGGTCGATGACGGTGACCGTCTCACCCTCGAAGGAGAGGTCGATCAGATCGCCGGGCGCCCCACCGGGGAGGCCGCAGACCCACAGCAGGTTCAGGTCGTCGCGGAGCTGCCGGACCGTGATCCCGAACTCCGCCGCGACGTCGTCGATCAGCGCCCCGGGATGGGTGCGCAAGTACGGGACCAGCGCGAGCAACCGCGGAAGCCGGTCGGCTGCGCCGCTCATTCGGTGGGCCCCGTTCCGGCGAGCCCCGTTCCGGCAGGACCCGCTCCGGCAGGCCCCGTTCCGGCAGGACCTGCTCCGGCGTTCGGCTCGTGCGCCGCGAGCGCTGCCTGCAGCCGTCGTCGGACCACGGCGCGCACCTCATCCGGCCCGAGAACCTCGACGTCGGCGCCGAGACCGACCAACTGGTCAGCCAGGCGCTCCACGTCCCGAAAACTCACCACGATCTCGTCGTCGGTGTCGCGGGTGCCGCCGTCTCCGGCTGGACCCTGCGGCGGGTACGCGCGACGCAGGGCCCAGCCGGTGCCCGGCCGGAGCCGGAGGCGGGCCTGCTGCTCCGGGAGGTCGCGGGGTTCCGCGCTCTCGACGACGGCGGTCAGGTCGATCCCCTCCGGGCGGGAGACCGCGCCGGCCGGACCGAAGGCCGTCACCGTTCCCTCCACCCGGCCAAGCCGAAAGACCCGGGTGCCCTCGCGTCCGCGGTCGAAGCCCACGAGATACCACCGGCCCCGCCAGGAGACAACGCCCCAGGGCTCGACCTCCCGCTCCATCGCCGCGGCGACACCCGGTCGGCGATACCGGAAGCGCACCGCCCGTCCTTCCCGAACCGCGGCGAGGCAGGGATCGAAAGCCGGTTCGGTGACGTCCACGCGGGGCTCGAGCCCGGCCGGCCCGGCCTGGAGGTCGATCCCGGCCGCCCGGAGCTTGCGCAGCGCCCCCGCGCTGGCCGTGGCCAACGAGGCGCTGCTCCATAACCGCGCCGCGAGGCCCAGCGCGGCGACTTCGTCGGCGTCGAGGTGCAGGTCGGGCAACGCGTAGTCGCGACGGGGGATGCGGTAACCGATCTCCTCGTCGTAGGTGCGGGGTGTTCCGGTCTCGAGAGGGACGCCGAGTTCGCGCAGTTCCTCTTTGTCGCGCTCGAACATCCGCCGGAACGCGATCTCGGAGTCGGCGGTGTTCCCCGGCTCGTAGCCGTCGACCAGCTCGGCCACCTCTCGGACCGTGAGGTACCGGGAGGTCGCCATCAAGCAGAGAGTGAGGTTGAGCAGCCGCTCGAGCTTGCGTTTCGACATCGTCTGCAGACGTTAAGCCCTGGGACCGGGCGCCGCGGGGAGGCGACCCCCCGCCCCGCCGTTCGAGCCGCCGATACTGTCGGCCCTTGTGATCCGGCTGCGGGAAGGGCGTGTCGAGGCGGTCGTCGCGACCTGGTCCGGGGCGAGGGAGCTGAAAGTCCGGCTCGACGAACCCGGGCAGGGATCGGCGCGGGCCCTGGCCTATCCCGCGCTCGTCGGCGAGCCGGCGGTCGGCGACCGCGTGCTGCTCAACACCAGCGCCGTGAGTCTCGGCCTGGGCACCGGCGGATACCACCTGGTCGTGGCGCTGCTCGACCGCACCGATACGGAACGCGCGAACGGCGATCCGACCGGGCCGGGCCACCTGGTGAAGGCCCGGTACACGCCGTTGCAGGCCATCGTGCTCGGGGTCGACGAAGAGGCTTCCCCGCACCGGGCTGCGATGGCGGCGACGCCGGACCTGGCCAACCTGCCGGTGGTGGTCGCCGACCTGCACTCCGCCCTACCCGCGGTGCTGATCGGTGTGCGTGCCTCGACGCCGGCCGGGGAGCCCCCGCTGCGCGTGGCGTATTTGATGACCGACGGCGGCGCGTTGCCGCTGTGGTTCTCCCGGACGGTGGATCGGCTCCGTCCGGAGCTGTGCGGCACCGTCACGACCGGTCAGGCCTTCGGCGGCGACCTCGAGGCGGTGACCGTGCACTCCGGGCTGCTCGCCTGTCGTGCGGTGCTGGACGCCGACGTCGTCGTCGTGACCCAGGGACCGGGCAATCTCGGCGTCGGTACGCCGTGGGGCTTCTCGGGAGTCGTGGTCGGCGAGGTCGTGAACGCCGTCGCCGCACTCGGCGGTCATTCGGTCGCCTCACTGCGGCTCTCCGACGCGGATACGCGGGAGCGGCACCGGGGCATCTCGCACCACTCCCGCACGGCGTACGGGAAGGTGGCCTTGGCGCCGGCCGACGTCGTCGTGCCGGACGGGTTGCCACCCGCCCTCGCCGCGGCCGTCGCGCGCGACGTCGCCGAGCTGGGCGACCGGCATCGGATCGTCGACGTGTCCACCGCAGGTCTGGCGGACGCGCTGCGGGCGAGCCCGTTGCCGCTGTCCACGATGGGTCGTCGGCTCGACGAGGACCTCGGCTACTTCCTCGCTGCTGCTGCCGCCGGTCGGCACGCGGCCGGGCTAGCCGCCAAGCGCCGGCATTGATCCGGAGGAAAGCTGGACGCGACGGGCGCGAGTAGCGCACCGTATTGGCCGGTCGTACCGATCGTCGCGCCCGATGCGCATCTGCTAACGAAGGACCCCGTGCCGCTCACCCCGCTCACCGCAGACGATCCGCGGGAGATCGCCGGCTATCCCCTCCTGGGCCGTCTCGGCGCGGGCGGCATGGGTGTCGTCTACCTGGGCGACGGTCCGAGCGGACAGGTTGCGGTCAAGGTAGTCCGGCCCGAGCTGGCCGATGATCCCGGCTTCCGGGCTCGCTTCCACCGGGAGGTCGCCGCAGCTCGGCGGGTATCCGGCGCCTGCGTCGTGGATGTCCTCGCGGCCGACCCGGAGGCCAGCACGCCATACCTGGTGAGCGAGTACGTCAAGGGACCGGACCTGGCCACGCTCGTCGACCGCTTCGGCCCGTTGGATCCCCGCCGGCAGCACGCGCTCGCAGCAGGTCTGGCCGAGGCGCTGCTGTCCATCCACTCGGCGGGTCTCGTCCACCGCGACCTCAAGCCGGCGAACGTCCTGTGCGCCCCGCGGGGGCTCAAGGTCATCGACTTCGGTATCGCTTCGGCCACCGACGGCGCGTCGCTCACCCGTACCGGTCTGCTCGTCGGCTCGACCGGCTGGATGGCTCCGGAGCAGGTGCACGGCGCCAAGGTTGTGCCGCTGAGTGACGTCTTCTGCTGGGCCTCGGTCGTGTACTTCGCCGCAACCGGCCGGCCCCCGTTCGGCGAAGGTTCTCCGGCGGCCGTGCTCTACCGGGTGGTCGCGAGCGAGCCGGACCTGAACGACCCGAAGATCGAACCGCGGCTCCGGCCAGTGCTCGCTGCCGCCTTCGCAAAGGAGCCCCAGCGGCGGCCGGCCGCGCCCGACCTGCTCAGCTACCTGCTCCCTCGTCGGGACGCCGCGCCCGCCTTCCAACACCAGGCCGTCCGGCCGGCCGGGGCGTCGGGGAACCCGTCGTCACCGCCTCCGATGGGGTCGCCGAACGGGCTGGCGCATTCGGCACGATCGGTCGCGCCTCACCCGACGGGCCCTCCCCCGTCGGCGCCTCCACCGGGCTACCGGCCGCCGGCTCCGCTGCGCTGACCAACTGCGGCGTCCGGAAGCGCGTCGACCGGCAGGAAGGGGATCGCCTCGTTGTAAACGAGGACGGAGCGACCGAACGCCGGCCGCGGGGGCTCGACCTCCTCGCCGAGGACCATCGCCAGGGCGAGCGCGGGCAGGTTGACGCCGCCGGCGAGGCAGGACTGGTAGAGCCCCGACGCCGGTCGGGTGTTCACCTCGAGCAGCACCGGCTCAGGCGTCCCGTTCCTGGTGCGGTAGCGGATCTGCACGTTGGACAGGTACCGCAGGCCGAAGCCCTCGACCATCTGCCGGGCGATGCCGACAGCCCTGCGATCGTTCACGAGTTCACGGGTCCACGCGAGCCCGCTCTTCCGGCGGGGTAGGGCTGCAACCAGTGCACCGGACGGGGTGCTCAGGCAGTCGACCGAGATCTCGTCGCCCTCCAGGAACTCACCGACGATCAGCGGCGGGAACTCGTCCACGCTGCCGAGCAGCCGCTCGGCGGTCGCGTGGCTGATCCGGACGGACGGGGGCTCGGTGATCTCGTCGAACGTGTCCGCGCGGTCGTCCAGGACGCGAAAGCCGTGGCCACCGAAGTCGAGGTCGGGCTTGAAGCAGAGCCGGCCACCGCCAGTGAGGTCGGTGAGCTCCGAGATCGCTCGACGATAGCCGTCGAGGTCGGTGACGGTCCGCCAGAGCGGCACCTCGACGCCGAGGTCGGACGCCGCGGTGTAGGAGTCGTGTTTGCCGGCGAGAGTCGCGATCGCGGCCGGAGGCGAGACCTGGACCGCGACCCCGGTGTCCCGGAACTCCGCCTCCCGCCGTGCGACCGCGAGCATGTTGCGACCGGGGACGAAGACGTCGACGAATGCGCGGCGACAGATGTCGAGGGCCGCGTCGGCGAACGCATCGCCCTCGACCTCCGGCTCGTCGACCAGCGCGTCACAGGCCTGCAGGAACGGGGTACTCGCCGTGCGATGCGAGCCGATGACGGTGAGATCGTGCCCCGCGCTACGGAGCAGACCGATCAGCTGGTAGGTGCCGCGGTAGGTTTCGTTGAACCAGAGCCGCAGGCTAATGGCCCAGGTCCATGATCCGGGACGTCAGCGCCAGGATGCAGCCGACGACGATCACCGCGGCGGCGATCCCCCAGATCACGGGATTGTTGTGCGCGATCAGCGCGAAGACGCCGACGACGAAGCCGGCCACGATGACGAAGACCGACATCCACGCACCGACCTGGCCGCGCGGGCCACCTGAATCCGCCACACCCACCCCTTGATCGTCGGGAACTGCCACGTTCGTCCGGGACGATCCTACTGTTCCCGGTTGCTCTTCCGGCCCGCCCGGGTCCTGCCGCAAGTCTCTACTCGGGCGGAGCGGGCACGTCGGACCGGATGGTGCCGAGGTCGCGGAGCTGCGCCGAGAGCCAGGCGGCGACGTCGTTCTCGCGCACCTGCTTCGCCGCCTTTGCCAACAGGTCGGCCCGCTTGTCCTCGTCCATCGTCAACGCCTCGTAGAGCGCGTCCGCCATCTGCTGGATGTCGAAGGGATAGAGCGTGACGGCGAAGGCGCCGAGCTCCTCGTGGGCGCCGGTGTTCTCCGAGAGGGCGAGCACGCCCTTGCGCTGGTTGACGATCGGCACCTCCTTCGCCACCAGGTTCATGCCGTCGGCGAGGGCGTTGACCATCAGCACGTCACAGATCGAATAGGCGGCGACGGCCAGCTGGAAGTCCTCGACCATCCGCAGGTCGATCGGCTGCTGGCCGTTGCGGGTGTGCCGCGCGTTGATCTCAGCGACGACGGCGCCGATCGTGGCGATGTAATCGCTGTACTCGGCGACATCCGTGCGGCTCGGCTGCAGCAGCGCCAGGAAACTCACGGTGCCGGCCAGTTCCGGGTGCTGGTCGAGCATCACCCCGAACGCGAGGAACCCTCGGACGACGTTCTTGCTGGGGTCGGTGCGGTCCACGCGGACGATCAGCCGGCGCGGCGGCGTCGACTCGTCGGCGGACGGGACCTCGGCCAGGTACGTGTCGCTGAGGGTTGCGACGTGCGCGGCGACCTCGTCGCTGGCGGCGACCGACTCGAGTGCCGCCGGGTCGACCGAGATCGGGTAGTGCCGGGCGTACACGGTGCGCCCGTCGACCTCCGCGCTGAGGTTGTCGAGATCGACCGGCACGCCGAGCAGCTCCTTCACGCAGTGGATGAAGTTGCGGGCGTAACGCTCGGTGTGGAAGGCGACGACGTCGCTGCCGAGCAACCCGTAGAGCAGCCGGTCGCGCATGTAGGGCGGCAGCACGCGCCAGGAGTCCGGCCCAGGCCACGGGATGTGCACGAAGTGGCTGAGCAGCGCGTCCGGGCACCGCTTCCGCACGTCGCCGGCGACCAGGTAGAAGTGGTAGTCCTGCAGCATCACGAGGGCGCGTCCCCCGCGGGCCTCGACCTCCTCGACGACCGCGTCGGCGAAGTTGCTGTTGACCGCTGCATAGCCGTCGGTGAACGCCGTGTGCTCGTTAGCGGTGAGGACCGGCGCGAACGTCAGGCCGTAGAGCCCGTGCTGGATGAACCAGAGGATCGGGTTCGACACCACGGTGTAGAAGGCGTCGTGCGCCCACGGGTCGGTCTCGACCATCCGGACCTCGAGGGTCTTGCCGTCCGGATCTTCCTTGGCGGCGTCGTCGACCAGCGCGAGTCGCGGACGGGTCTGGACCCGGACGCTGCGACCCTCCGCCTCCCGGGCGACGGCGATGTCCTCATCGCTGGAGGCGGCGCAGACCCAGACGGCGTCGGACAGGTGCTCGGCGAGCCCGAGCAGGGCGGTGACCAGACCCCCGCTGCCCTTCGTCGCGGTACGCCGGTCCCCTTCCCGTCCGAAGCTCACCGGCCCGCGATGCGACAGCAGGACCAGTGGCAGTTCGGAGTGGTCGTCGGAAGGCACGGCGCAATCCTCTCAAATGCGAGGGCCCTCAGTTTGCCCCGCCGGATCGGATCACGCCCTCTGGTCACCGACGAAGGGATGATGACGCAAAAACCGGCAGACTGGCAGCTGATGTCGTTCTCTGCCCCGGCCGCCGATCGCCCCGACCACACCGATCGCGCCGTCCGAACGGACCCGGCCCTTCCCGCCGTGGCGATCGTCGACATCGACGGTGTGGTCGCCGACGTCCGTCACCGCGTCGGGCACCTGCAGCGGTATCCCCCGGACTGGGGCGGGTTCTTCGCGGCGGCCGACCGCGATCACCCGCTGCCGGTGGGAGTGGAGCGGGTGCACGCACTGGTCGAGTCGGGCCACGAGGTCATCTGGCTGACCGGACGACCCGAGTGGCTACGCGACCTGACCGAGGACTGGCTGACTGAGCAGGGACTACCGGTCGGCATGCTGCTGATGCGTCCCAACTACGACCGGCGGCCCGCTCGGGTGCTGAAGTCGGCCATGGTCCGGGCCCTTGCCGACGGGCGTCCGGTACCCACGTTCACCGCGGGACCGCCCCGACGGATCGCGGTGGTGGTGGACGACGACACCCTCGTGGTCGAGCGGCTGCGCGCCGATGGCTGGTCGGTCGAACAGGCCGACTGGATCGGCCTCGCCGGCGACGGTGCCGAGCGACTGAACGAGGCCCAGGAGCGCGAAGGTCGCACATAGGAGCGTCGGCGCTCTCGTCGTGACCACTCCGTGAACCATGCGGACCAGTCGAAGATGCTCCGCATGGGCCATGCGCCAATCGCGCTCCCGCGCCGACGACTGAACAGACAGCAACACCCGCAAGAGTGACTTACCTGCACCAGGAGCGTGCTATGTGCCAGCACATCCCCACCTGTCCCACCTCGGATGACTGCGCTCACGAAGCCGCGCGCGTGGTGTCGAGTCATCCCGAGCAGGGCTGGAGCCTCCTGTGCAACGGAGTGATCCTGTTCGAGGACACCGGAGAGCTGCTTCCCGATCGGTCGACGGTGTCACCCCACCGAGGTTGCGCGGGCAAGCCCTGCTCCGACGTCCAGATCGAGCCGGCTCCTGCGACCCAGCAGTCCTACGCGCTACACGCCTCCGCCGCCTGACCTGATCGACGGTTCGCGTCGACGGGCCAGCGCGCTCGGCCCACTCGACCTGGCTCCGCGGAGTCGTGACACGCTCTCCCGTATGGTCCGCGCCCTGTTCTTCGACGTCTTCGGCACCGTCGTCGACTGGCGTCGCGGCATCCTCGACGCTTGCGCGGCGGTCTCGGAACGCACCGGGGTCTCCGCCGACTGGGCAGTGATCACCGACGATTGGCGCCGGGCCTATCCCGCGGCCATGGTCGCTGCCCGCCGTGAACCGGAGTGGCAAAACCTCGACCGGCTGCAGGCCCGCACGCTGGACGATGTACTCGCGCACCATCAGGTGGATCTCCCGGCCGCGGACCGCGCCGACCTCGTCCGCGCCTGGCGGTGCTTGCCGCCCTGGCCGGACAGCCGCTTCGGCCTGGCCCAGCTGCGCTCACACTTCACGACCGCGACCCTCTCGAACGGTCACGTGGCCCTGCTCGTCGACCTGCTGAAGTTCGGCGACCTCCTGGTCGACGCGGTCCTCTCAGCCGAACTCGCGAACAGCTACAAGCCGGATCCAGCGGTCTATCGCCGCGCCGCCGCGCTGCTGGAGTGCCCGCTCGAGGAAGCCGCCATGGTCGCTGCCCACGGTAGTGACCTCGAAGCCGCAGCCGCCCTGGGCCTCCGGCCGGTGTTCGTGCGCCGCCCGTACGAATGGGGTCCGGACGCCTCCGCCACCCCGCCGCCCGACCTCCCCGGCCTCGTCGTCGTCGACGAACTGGCCGAGATCGCTGCCCAGCTCCGCTGACGCCGGGCGCTCGGTGTCGACGCCGGAGGGAGCGCTACTCGCCGCTGGCGCGGCGGCGGTGCCGGCGGGTGGCCAGCTCGTCGTTGGCCGACGGGGCGTCGACCCCAGCCTTCTCGGCCGGCATCTCCGCCAGCTGCCCCTCGACCTCGCGGACGACCCGGCCGACGGCGATGCCGAACACGCCCTGACCGCCGGCCAGCAGGTCGGTGACCTCGTCGGCGGAGGTGCACTCGTAGACGGTGGCCCCGTCGGACATGAGGGTGATGCGGGCCAGGTCGTCGACACCGCGGCTGCGCAGGTGCTCGATGGCGTTGCGGATGTTCTGCAGCGAGACCCCGGCGTCGAGCAGGCGCTTCACGACCTTGAGCACCAGGATGTCGCGGAAGCTGTAGAGCCGCTGGGTACCCGAGCCGGTCGCGTCCCGGACGCTGGGGACGACCAGGCCGGTGCGGGCCCAGTAGTCCAACTGTCGGTAGGTGATGCCAGCCGCCTTGTGCGCGGTGGGCCCGCGGTAGCCCGCGTCGGCATCGGGAGTGGGACGGTCGTCCGGAAAGAGCGATCCCTGCTCCGGGAACGCACCGCCGACGCGGTCCTCGTGCCGGGCCTGCTCACCACCGCTGGCACGTCCGCTCACGCCGCCGCCACCTCCTCGTCGACCTCCCGGCAGGGGTACCGCCCGAACCAGGCTCCCGAGGGTTCCTGCATCGGCCCGGCCCTGCCGTGCTGCCGGGACTGCTGACCGTACGAGGGTGACCCGGGCGCTTCAAGCACGCGGCCCGGTGTGTCGGTCCTCGGCTGGATCCTAGATCGAGAAGCAGCCGGCGAGAAGCAGCGGGGCTGTGGACGGGGCGGTCGCACCAGGCCGACCCGCCCTACCCGCCACCCAGGCCTGCTCACCTCACGAGCCCGTGTTGAAGTCCTCCGGCGAGATGTTGTCGAGGAACTCGCGGAACTTCTCGACCTCGCCCTCCTCGTCGGCCTCACCCTCGTCCGGCACGGTGATCCCGGCCTCGTCGAGCACGGCTTCGGCGCCGAACACCGGCACATCCATCCGCATCGCGAGGGCGATCGCGTCGGACGGGCGGGCCGAGACCTCGACGCCGGTGTTGAAGTGCAGGGTGGCGAAAAAGACGCCGTCCTGAAGATCGTTGATGGTCACGCGCTCGAGGTCGCCGCCCAGTGCCTGCAGCACGTCACGCAACAGGTCGTGGGTCATGGGCCGGGCGGTGACCACGCCTTCCTGGGCGAAAGCGATGGCGGTGGCCTCGACGGCGCCGATCCAGATCGGGAGGTAACGCTCCCCGCCGACCTCACGCAGCAGCACGATGGGTTGCTTGGAAGGGAGTTCGACCCGCACGCCCACGATGTCCAGCCGGAGCATGGTGGCACCTCCTTCCGCTACAGCCGACACTAACGCGCTCCGCCCCGGGTGGTGCCGGGCTCCCCGCTTTTGTTGGTCTTCGGTGGAGGTGCTCTCGTCGACGCTCAGCCGCGCAACGCGGAGCGCAAGCCCGCCGAGACCAGCGCGGCGTGCAGCCGCACCGACAGCGACGCAAGCTCACGGGCCGAGGCGGCGGCTTGTGCCCGGGCCCCGGGGGCCCGCTGCCGAGACATCGGACTGACCACCTGCTCCACCAGACCGACCTCCCGGTCGGCTGCGGCCTTGACCGGCCGCAGGTGCCGCGCCTCCAGGCCGTACCGGCTGATCTGCGCGACGATCTTCGCGATGACCAGTGAGTCACCGTCGAAGTAGCTGCTGCCGTGCCGAACGGCGACGAGACCGAACTGCTCGAGCTGGGCGAGCTGGTCGGCGGACAGGCCACTGGCCCGCATCAATTCGCCGCGGGAGAGACGCAGTTCGCTCGCGGCCGCGTCGAACGCTTCCGGGCGGAGCTCGGCGGGGACGTCGGCGAGCTGCTCGGCGGACGCGCCGTCCTCATCGCCCGGCTCGTCCTCGGCGACGGCGAGGCCCTGCTGAGCGGCCGCCGCGGGCGTCTCACCGCGGTCCAACGCCTCGAGCTGAGCCCGGATGACCTTCAGTGGCAGGTAGTGGTCGCGCGCGGCGGTGAGGATGTAACGCAGCCGAGCGACGTCGTCGCCGGAGAACTTCCGGTACCCCGACGCGGTGCGCTGCGGCGTCAGCAGACCTTGGGCCTCGTAGAAGCGGATCTTGGAGATCGTCAACTCGGGGAACGCCGGCCGCAGCTGGGCCAGGACCTCACCGATGGTGCGGCTCGCGCCGCCGGGGACGTCGACCTCGGGTACCAGCGACGGCTGGTGCGACGACGCCTGGTGGGACGACGGCTGGTGCCCGTCCGCAGGATTCTCGAATGCCGGCATACCGGGGACCGCGATCCGTGAACGCCCGGCGGTCAGGCGCCGGTGTCGGCGGTACGGGGAGCGGTGAGGAACACCAGCCGGAACTTGCCGACCTGCACCTCGTCCCCGCTCGCCAGCTCAGCGGTCTCGATCCGCTCCCGGTTGAGATAGGTCCCGTTGAGGCTGCCCACGTCCTGGACGACGAAGCCGCCGCTCTCCTCGTCCCGGCGGAACTCAGCGTGCCGGCGTGAGACGGTGACGTCGTCGAGGAAGATGTCGCTGTCCGGATGCCGGCCTGCGGTGGTGACGTCGGAATCGAGCAGGAACCGGCTGCCGGCGTTCGGCCCCCGCTTCACCACGAGCAGCGCCGAACCGCCCGGCAGCGCCTCCGCGGCGTTGCCGGTCTCGACGTCCCCGGAGTCCTCGGGCGCGTCGCTCTCCAGCACCGCCCCGATCGCCGCGAGGTTCAGCGTCGACGTCTGTTCTGCCGGCCGTTCCGGCGGCGACACGGGTTCACCCGGGCGCAGCAGCTCGTTGCCACAGCGGGCGCAGAACCGTGCGTCGGCCGGGTTCTGCTGGCCGCACCTGGTGCAGAACACGAGAGACGTCCGCCTCCTGCCGGTCGTACCGGCGGGTCGGGCCGACGGGGAGTCGGCGGTCGGTGGGTAGGTAGGGGCAGCCTAGTCGGAACGATTACTGGTGGTCGTCGACGAGCCGCTGGTACGCCTCGGCATCCAGCATGTTCTCCAGCGCCGAGCCGTCGCCGACGGTCAGCTCGATCAGCCAGCCATCGCCGTAGGGGTCGTTGTTGACCAGCTCCGGAGTGTTCTCGAGGGCTTCGTTGCGGGCAACGACCTCGCCGGAAACCGGCGCGTACACGTCGGAGACGCTCTTGGTGGACTCCACCTCACCGAACGCCTGCCCGGCGTCCAGGCTGTCGCCCACGTCGGGCAGCTGGACGAACACGATGTCGCCGAGCGCGTCCTGCGCGTAGGAGGTGATGCCGACCTTCAGCCGGTCGCCGTCGACGCGCACCCACTCATGCTCGGGCGTGTACTTGAGATCGTCCGGATACACCGGGGATGCCTCCTAGGACTGCTCAGCGGGCCACGTGTCCCCGGCACCGATTCCCGGGCTGGCCGGACGTCAGGAGGGAGCCGAGCGAGCGTACTTGTGAGTCGGGAGAGGTCGCAACGAGCGCACCTCGAGATGCGTCGAGGACGTGATGCTCGCCTTCGCGCCGGGTCGCTCCGCCACCGAATCCACGATCCCCCCGGGGATCTTCAGGGCCTGCGCCATCGTTGCCGGGTCACCCAGGGCGGTGAACCGGTACGGCGTGGTGAGAGTCTTTCCGTCGACCTGCAGGCCAGAGCCGCGGTCCACGACGTAGCTGTCGACCCCGAGGCGGACGCCGGAGAGGTCGATCACCTCGGCACCGGCGTCCCGCAGCTCCTGGATGGTGTCCACCAGGACGTCGGCCCGCACCTGCTGCCGCGGGTCGTCGATCGTGAGCACGATCCCGGGCCCCTGCGCCGGCAGCGTCCCGGCGAGCACCCCGAGCTGCGCGGCCCGCTGGCGCGATTCGTCCAGCGCCGCCTGGTTTCCTTGCGCACCGGTCAGCCGGTCCCGGCTCTGCTGCAGGTCGCTGACCTGGGACCGGAGGCGGCCGGCACGGCTGTCCAGGTCGTCGAGGATGCGAACCAGGTCCTCCTGACGGGCGGTGGCCAGGCCGGCCGGTCCCCGGTTGGTCCGGACGCTCACCGCGAGGGCGAAGCCTAGCAGGGCGAGCAGCACCACCCCGATGATCCGGAAACTGCGGCCGCCCGCAGCGGTCCGCGCGGGAGGCGGTAGGGAACTGGTCACGAACGGGCTCCGTTCACGCCCGGAACAGCCGACGCCGGATGGCGGCGGCGTTGCTGAAGATGCGGATGCCGAGGACCACGACGACGGCGGTGGAGAGCTGGCCGCCGACGCCGAGGTTGTCGCCGAGGTAGACGACCAGCGCTGCAACCAGCACGTTCGATACGAAGGAGACGACGAAGACCTTGTCGTCGAAAATCCCCTCGAAGCGGGCGCGGACAGCGCCGAACACGGCGTCGAGCGCGGCCACAACGGCAATGGGAAGGTAGGGCTCGAGCCAGCCGGGCGCCGTGGGATGCAGGAACAGCCCTCCGACCAGGCCGGCGAGCAGGGCGAACGCAGCGATCACGAGTGGGCTCCTGGCGTACGGGTCGACGGTCCGGCTGACGGCGTTCCGGGACCAGTCGTACCGGAGCCCGCGAGCGGTTTAGCCACCCGGGTCTCGGTCCCGGATGCGGCGGGCAGGTGCAGATCGGTCCGTCGCGTGATCCGCACCGGGCTGTGCTGCTGGCCCAGCCGGGTGAGGATCGCGGCCCCGGCGGACCGGAAGGCGGGCTCGAGGGCGCCCGGGTCGCCGATCGCGAGCAGCACGTAGGGGGCGCTGAGCGGCCGGTAGTCCGCCAGGATCGTCTCCCCTGCCGTACGGATCGCGGTGGTGGGTGACAGCCGGACCCCTCCGACGGAGATGGCCTCCGCGCCCGCCGCCCACAGGGCGTTGACGACTTCCTGCAGGTCCCGGTCGGCTACCCGGCCGGTGACGACGGTTCCGTCCGGCCGCTGCTCCGCGCTTCCTCGCCCCGTCGCAGCGGCGGGGGCATCGTCGACGCTCACCGACACGCCGGGCCCGGTGACCGCCGTCTCCCCGGCCGCGGCGGACAGGTCCGCGCGCTGCTGCGCGACGGCCGTGCCCTCCTGGGCGGAGGCGAGCACCGACGCCTGCAGCCGGCTGGTGTCCCGGCGCAGCTGCTCGATCTCTGTGCTGAGCCCCTCGACGGTGGCGGTGCGCTGCCGGGCGTCCCCGAGCAGCGCCGTCCGGGCCTGCGCCGCGGCGGGTGCCTCGGTACGTTCCCGCCCGACGGTCAGACCTACGGCCAGGCCACCCACCAGGAGCAGGACCGCGGTCGCCGAACGGGCCCGGGGAAGCCGGCTCCGTCGGCGTGTGGCGGCGTCGGCGTAGGCCGGGTCGAGGGCGTCGGCGACGATCATGTCCAGCAGCTGAGGATGCCGTACCGCGGACGGACGCGGGTAGTGCGCCTCGTCGGTGCTCATGCGGTCATTCTGCGGTCCTTTCTCCGGTCAGTGCCCGGGCGTGGTCGGCTCCGTCACGAAGTCGACCAGCCGCTCGACGGCCTGCAGTAGCGGTACCTCCAGGTCGGCGTAGCTGTCTACCGCGCCGAGCACCCGGCGCCACATCTCGCGCGGGTCGCCGACACCGAGCGCGGCACACACGCCGGTCTTCCAGTCGACGCCCCGCGGGACGTCCGGCCAGGCCCGGATGCCGACCGAGCGCGGCTTCACCGCCTGCCAGATGTCGACGAACGGGTGGCCCGTGATCAGGACGTGGGCGCTCCACGGACCGCGCTCGACCTCGGCCGCGATCCGCTGTTCCTTGCTGCCGGGGACGAGGTGGTCGACCAGGGCCCCGAGCCGCCGGGTCGGCGTCGGCCGGAACTCGCTGACGACCAACGGCAGCGCATCAACCCCGTCGAGCAGCTCGACGACCACGCCTTCGATGCGGAGATCGTCGCCCCACACCCGTTCCACCAGGGCGGCGTCGTGGACACCCTCGACGAGGATGCGGCTGGCCTGGGCGACCCGCGGGGCCGTCCCGGCCACCGCGAGCGACCCGGACGCGGTGCGCTTCGGCGCGGCTCCGACGGCCCGGACCGGTCGCACCAGAGTCGCGACACGACCTTCGTGGCGGAAAGCGCCGGGAGCGAGGGGGAAGGTGCGGCGACGGCCGTGCCGGTCCTCGAGGGTGACGGTGTCCTTCTCCATCTCGACCACCGCCCCGACCCAGTCGGTCGCGGCGTCCTCCACGACCACGCCGGGCTCCCCGGCCACTTCTACGGGAACCGGAGGCTTCGGCCGGCGCCCGGCGGCGGTGGCGAGCACGTCGGCGCCGTAGTCCTTGCTGCGCATGACCCCGACGCTAGGAGCGGGAGGTCGGGTTCGGTGTCATCGACACACGGCGTCGGTGCCATCGACACACGGCCGGACCGGTTCGGGCCCCTCCAGCTCGTGGGGATCGGTGGAATGCTCGGACGATGTCCGTCACACAGGAGGCCGCGGGGCCCGGGCCGAACGGGTACGACGCGAGCACCGCGTTGATCGTGGTCGACGTGCAGAACGACTTCGCCGACCCGTCCGGCGGGCTCTACGTGCGCGGCGGCGAGGACGTCGTTCCCGCCGCGAACGCCGAGATCGAGGCGGCAACCGCGGCCGGGGCGCCGGTGTTCTACACCCAGGACTGGCATCCGGCGCAGACGCCGCACTTCGCGAAGGACGGCGGGGTGTGGCCGGTGCACTGCGTCGCCGGGACGTGGGGGGCGGAGCTGCATCCGTCTCTGGTCGTCGCCGGGCCGGTCATCCGGAAGGGCGTGGGCGGCGAGGACGGCTACTCCGGCTTCACCATGCGCGACCCCGCCTCGGAGGCCCACACCGGCACCGGGCTGGAGGAGGCGGTCCGCTCTGCCGGGGCCGAACGGTTGGTGGTCCTCGGACTGGCCGGGGACGTGTGCGTGAAGGCCACCGCGCTGGACGGGGTCCGGCTGGGCTGGCCCACCATCGTCCTGTGGT
Source organism: Frankiaceae bacterium (assembly GCA_035468175.1). GTDB lineage: Bacteria > Actinomycetota > Actinomycetes > Frankiales > Frankiaceae > JAVEDQ01. The sequence continues at coordinate 28,253 of DATITC010000172.1, forward strand.
CGGCCACCCGATCGGTTGAACTCCACCCGGGCGATGAGCAGTTGGCGCGGGAGGAACTCACCCGAGCCGGCGTCGAGGTCCGCGCTGGGTGAGGCTCGGGAAGCGGGCGGTATCGACCTGATCGGGAGGGATCCGCCGACCCCGGACACAACAAGGTCCGGCCGAGGAACTCGGCCGGACCGCGTCGTGCTTCGAACGTCAGGCTGCGCAGTCGGTGCAGACCATGCTGCGGGCGTCTGCGAGCTGGCTGCGGTGGTGAACCAGGAAGCAGCTCTTACAGGTGAACTCGTCGGCCTGGCGCGGGAGCACCCGGACGGTGAGCTCTTCCGCGGACAAGTCCGCGCCGGGAAGGTCGAGTTCGGCCTCGAAGGGGTCGGCGTCGTCGCCGAGGTCGGCGGCGGCTTCGGCGCGTCGCGCCTTCAACGCCTCGAGGCTCTGCTCCTGGTCGTCGTCGGTCTCAGCGGACCGTGGAGCGTCGTAGTCGGTAGCCACTGGGTGCTCCCTCTGCACGATCTGTGCGTAAACAGGGTGTTGCGAATTCGGTGCGTCCTCGGCAACGCCCAGGCGGGGCCCGTTGTGCCCTCTGAGGGCCAACTCACACCCCGCTCCAGATGCGGCCGAGACCGCCTGGGGACAGCTCCTGTCGGCTGCCCGTCCCTTCCGCTTTCGACACCGCGATCGGATTGTTGAGGTACAGGTCTCGTAACGTGATTCGGAACGACCAGGGGGTGCGGTTTCATCCCCGGCTGGACGACTTTTCGTCCCGCGCTCGGCGAATCGCTCGTGAACTCTGACGCCGCAGGTCAACCGGTACGGCGGAGATAGGTGACCGGGCCGCCGGAACCGCCGCTGCGCAACGGTTCGAGCACCTCGTCCCAGGCCGTCCCCAGCAGATCGCGGATCGCGTCCGGAACTCCGGCGGCGCCGTGCGGCCCGGCCGTCTCGGCGAGCAGCGTGCGCAGCCGTCCCTCGTGCACCATCACGTCCCCGTTGGCGGCGAGCGACGCCCGGTGCAGACCGAGCTCGGGGGTGCCGCAGTAGCGCTCCGGGTCACAGCCGGGCGTGCTCGCTTCGACGACGTCGAAGTAGACGCTGCTGATACCGGCGAGCCGGCTGGCCAGCCGGCCGCCGGTCCCGGCAGCTCCGCGCCACTCGAGCGTCGCGCAGACACTGCCGAGCCGGGCGGGCTGCGGTGCCCACTCCAGCGATACGGGCACACCGACGACGGCTGCGACCGCGAACTCCACATGCGGGCACAGCGCTGGCGGGCACGCCAAAATGGCCAACTGCCCCGAAGTCGAACGAGCAGCAGCAGGCGCGATCTCGACCACGAACCACCTCCACGACGAAGGACGCCTTCCCCTGCGGCTTCATCGAGACGGATCGCGCTCCGTTGCATCGTCGCAGACGGGCCCGCAAAGGCCAAGCACCGCGAGCGTGCGACCATGTGGCCGTGATCAATCTGGGGCTGCCGTGATCAGTCCGGGGTCCGGCGTGCACCGCGCTCCGTCGTGGATCTGCGAACCCTGCCGCGAGACGGAGCACGAGCGCTGCGTCGGCCGGGGCCACTGCGACTGCCAGCACCGGACGCGCGCTCCCTCCGAGCCAGCGACCGGTCCGGCAGGCGAGTAGCCCGGATCATGTGCGGCGGTGCGACGAGCGGGTAGGCGGCTGGACGTGAGTGCTCTGAAGTCCTCAGCCCTGTCGTCCCTGTCCAGCCTGTTCGATCAGGCCGGACCGTTCGTGACTTCGACCCACCACTTCGAGCTGAAGGTCGAGGAGAACTGGAAGGCGAGCGCGAAGGATGTCGCCGCGACGGTGACCAGGGTGGCCCAGGACATCGACGCACAGCTGCTCGTCCTCGCCGGGGACGTGCACGCGGTCGACCTGCTGCGTGAGCACGCGCTGCTGCGCTACTCGGACAACGCCGACGGGCCCGAGTTCAGTTGAGCCGGCCCGCTGCGCCGATAGCGACGTCGGCGGGGAGCTGCACGGTCCCGGCGCCAGGCAATCTGTACTGATGCAGGTCTGGCCAGGCTCCCCCTATCCACTCGGTGCCACCTACGACGGGTCCGGCACCAACTTCGCGCTGTTCAGCGAGGTCGCCGAGTCGGTCGAGCTCTGCCTGCTCGGCGACGGCCCGTATCAGGACGACATGGACGCTCCGCAGGCAGAGACGCGCGTCCCGCTGCACGAGGTCGACGCCTTCGTCTGGCACGCGTACCTGCCGAACATCGGCCCCGGACAGCGCTACGGCTACCGCGTCACCGGGCCGTACGAGCCGGCCCAGGGGCTGCGCTGCAACCCGGCGAAGCTGCTGCTCGACCCGTACAGCAAGGCGGTGGATGGCGAGGTCCGCTGGGACGAGGCGGTATTCCCGTACCGCTTCGACGCGCCGGACCAGCGCAACGACGCGGACTCAGCACCGTTCATGCCGCGCTCGGTGGTGGTCAGCCCGTTCTTCGACTGGACCGGGGACCGCGCGCCGAAGCGGCCGTACAACGAGTCGGTCATCTACGAGGTGCACGTTCGTGGGCTCACGGAGAAGCATCCCGAAATCCCCGAGGAGATCCGCGGCAGCTATGCGGCCATCGCCCATCCGGCGATGCTCGAGCACTTCCACCGGATCGGGGTGACGGCGGTCGAGCTGATGCCGGTGCACCAGTTCATCCAGGACGAGCATCTCGCCAAGAAGGGGCTCCGCAACTACTGGGGTTACAACACCATCGGCTTCCTGGCGCCGCACAACGCCTACTCCTCCTCCGGCCAGCGTGGTCAGCAGGTCCAGGAGTTCAAGGCGATGGTGAAGGCGCTGCACGAGGAGGGCATCGAGGTGATCCTCGACGTCGTCTACAACCACACCGCCGAGGGCAACCACATGGGCCCGATGCTTTCCATGCGCGGGATCGACAACGCCGCCTATTACCGGCTGGTGGAGGACGATCCGCAGTTCTACATGGACTACACCGGCACCGGGAACTCGCTGAACGTGCGGCACCCGCACGCGCTGCAGCTGATCATGGACTCGCTGCGCTACTGGGTGACCGAAATGCATGTCGACGGGTTCCGCTTCGACCTCGCCTCGACGCTCGCCCGCGAGTTCTACGACGTCGACCGGCTGTCCGCGTTCTTCGACCTCGTCCAGCAGGACCCGGTCGTTTCGCAGGTCAAGCTCATCGCGGAGCCGTGGGACGTGGGCGAGGGCGGCTACCAGGTCGGCAACTTCCCGCCGCTGTGGACCGAGTGGAACGGCAAGTACCGCGACACCGTCCGTGACTTCTGGCGCGGCGAGGGTTCCACCATCGGCGAGTTCGCCTCCCGGATCACCGGTTCGAGCGACCTGTACGAGAACGACGGCCGCAAGCCCTACGCGTCGATCAACTTCATCACCGCCCACGACGGCTTCACCTTGAACGACCTCGTCACCTACAACGACAAGCACAACGAGGCGAACGGCGAGGACAACCGGGACGGCGAGAGCCACAACCGGTCGTGGAACCACGGCGTGGAGGGCCCGACCGACGACCTCGACGTCGTGGCGCTGCGCGAGCAGCAGAAGCGCAACTTCCTGACCACGCTGTTCCTATCCCAAGGTGTGCCGATGCTCGTCGCCGGCGACGAGATGGGACGCACGCAGGGCGGCAACAACAACGCCTACTGCCAGGACAACGAGATCTCGTGGTTGGACTGGAGCGATGCGCGGGAGAACTCGTTCCTGCACCACTTCACGGAATCGCTGACGAAGCTGCGGCGGGAGCACCCGGTCTTCCACCGCCGGCGTTTCTTCCAGGGCCGTCCGATCGCCGGGTCCGGCGAGCTCGACGACATCGTCTGGCTCACCCCGGCCGGCGACGTCATGAGCGCCGAGGACTGGGAGGCCGGCTGGGCCCAGAGCGTCGGCGTCTTCCTCAACGGGCAGGGCATCCCCGACCCGGACTCGCGAGGCCAGCGGATCACCGACGACTCGTTCCTGCTGTACTTCAACGCGCACTACGAGCCGATCGAGTTCCGCTTGCCCGGCAACGAGTACGGCGAGTCGTGGGAGTGGGCGATCGACACGGCTCGGCCGATGGCGTCGCAGGTCCAGGACGACGACAGCCTGAAGGCCGGTGAGGAGCTCACGCTCGAGGCGCGTTCGATGGTGGTGCTGAGGAAGCTCTTCTAAGTCGTTCTCGAACCACGTTGATCAGTGGCGATCTTCGCCGCATCGGGCCAGCTCAGCGGGGCAAGATCCGCACTGATCAACTCATGGGTGGCGCGGCGAGCGCGTCCCAACTGCAGATGCAGGCCGCTCCGACAGGATGAACTCCGATGACCGACGCACCACCGCCCAGCCACCCGACCGCGCACTCGCCCGGCTCGCCCGGCTCGCCCGGCTCGTCCGGCTCGTCCGGCGCTGCCATCGCCCGGCATGTACCAGCTCCCGGCAAGCCGATCCCGACCAGCACCTACCGCGTGCAGCTGACGCCGGAGTTCGGCTTCGACGACGCCGCGGCGGTCGTGCCGTACCTCGCCGAGCTCGGCGTCTCGCACCTGTACTGCTCGCCGTTCCTGCAGGCCGCGCCTGGGTCGGACCACGGCTACGACGTGGTCGACCACACGCGGATGAACGAGGAGCTGGGTGGCGAGGCCGGGCACGGCCGCTTGGTCGAGACGTGCCGCGAGTTCGGGCTCGGGCTCGTGGTCGACGTCGTGCCGAACCACATGGCGATCAGCGGGCCGGAATCGCAGAACGCCGCTTGGTGGGACGTGCTCCGCCACGGTCCGGCCAGTCGGTACGCGTCCTGGTTCGACATCGACTGGGAGACGCGCGACAACCCTGGGCGCGTTCTCGTGCCCGTGCTCGGCAGCTCGCTGGCCGGCTGCCTGGCCGACGGGGAGATCACGATCGACCGCACCGACGCGACGGTCACCTCGCTCGGTGGCCCCGTCGTGCGCTACTACGAGCACGAGGTGCCGCTGGCCCCCGGCACGGCGCACCTCGAGTTGCCCGAGGCGCTCGACCGGCAGTTCTGGCGGCTGTGCGACTGGCGGATCGGCGGCGAGGAGCTGAACTACCGCCGCTTCTTCGACGTGACGACCCTCGCCGGCATCCGGGTCGAGGACGAGTCAGTGTTCGCCGCCACCCACGAGCGGGTGCTCGAGCAGATCGCCGACGGCAGCTTGGACGGGCTCCGCATCGACCATCCGGACGGCCTCGCCGACCCCGAGGGCTACCTCCGTCGGCTCGCCGACGCGACCGGGGGCGCCTGGGTCGTCGTCGAGAAGATCCTCGAGGGCGACGAGTCCCTCCCCGAGAGCTGGCCGTGCGCCGGAACCACCGGCTACGAGGCGTTGAACCTCGTCAACGGGTTGTTCGTCGACCCGCGCGGCGAGCAACCGCTGACGACGCTCTACGGCGAGCTGACCCGGGAGCCGACGGACTGGGACGAGGTCCGCGCCGCCGCCAAGGGCATCGCCGTCCGTGAGGTCCTGCCGCCGGAGCTGAACCGGCTGTCCGAACTCCTCGTCCGAGCGGCGTGGGCGGACCGGCGAACCCGGGACCTCAGCCGCCGCGGACTGCGGGAAGCGCTGGAAGCGGTCCTCGAGGAGTTCGACGTCTACCGGGCGTACGTCACGCCCGGGCAACCCGCGCCGGCCGAAGCCCGCGAGACCGTGACCACGGCCTGCGGCGCCGCCCTGCGTCGACTGCCCGGTCGCGCCGCCGAGATCGCGGCGGTCGCCCGGCTCGCGCTGGCCGGGCCGGGCGAGTTCGTCGTGCGGTTCCAGCAGACCTGCGGACCGGTCATGGCGAAGGGCGTCGAGGACACCGCGTTCTACCGCTACCACCGGCTCGCGGCGCTGAACGAGGTCGGTGGGGACCCGGCGGTGTTCGGCGTCGCGGTCGACGAGTTCCACCGTCGCAGCGCGGACACCCAGGCCCGCTGGCCGCTGACGATGACGACATTGTCCACGCACGACACGAAGCGGGCCGAGGACGTCCGCGCCCGATTGGCGCTGCTCTCCGAGGACCCGGCCGGCTGGGCGAGCGCGGCCGGAGAGCTGATGGCGCTCGGCGAGCGGCACGTGTCTGCGGCCGGTCCCGACCGCAACGCGATCTACCTGCTGCTCCAGACGCTCGTCGGCGCATCGCTGGCCGGCGAGCCGCTCGACGCCGACCGAGCCGTCGCCTACCTCGAGAAGGCGACCCGGGAGGCCAAGCAGCACACGTCCTGGACCTCTCCCGACACCGAGTACGACGAGGCGCTGCAGGCCTACGTCCGCGGAGTTCTCGCCGACCCGCAGTTCGTCGCCCGGCTGTCCGCCTACATCGCGCCGCTGGTCGAGGCCGGGCGGGTCAACGGCCTGGCTCAGAAGCTGGTGCAGCTGACGATGCCCGGTGTACCGGACGTCTACCAGGGCACCGAGCGATGGGCGCTGTCGCTCGTCGACCCGGACAACCGACGTCCCGTCGACTTCGGCGACCTCGCGCGGATGCTCGCCACGACCCGCGGCACGCCCAGGCTGGACGACAGCGGCGCCGCAAAGCTGCACCTGGTCCGTGCCGCCCTGCAGGTGCGACGGGCCCACCCGGAGTGGTTCGGCGTCGACGGGGACTACCAGCCGCTGACGGCAACGGGCGCCGCCGCCGACTATGTGCTCGCCTTCGCCCGGGCCGGCCGCTGCCTGACGATCGTGCCGCGGCTGGCGCTGGGGCTACGTCGTGCGGGAGGATGGAAGGACACCGCTGTTCCACTGCCTCCCGGCACGTGGGTCGACGCCTTCACGGGACGGCGGCACGGCGGCGCGGCCGGTGACTCTGCCTACCTGTTGAAGCTGCTCCGGGACTTTCCGGTGGCGCTGCTGGTACCGGCCGAGGACTGACCGCTCGACTACCACCCGCTCGACGCTGTGCCCAGCCCGAGTCCGAGAGGAGAAGGACGTGCGAGTCTCCGCCAGGTCCGACTACGCCGTGCGCGCCCTCATCGAGGTCGCCGGCCGACCCGGCGAGCCGGTGACCGCCGACCAGGTCTCGCGCGCCCAGGGCATCCCGCTCAAGTTCCTGCTCGGGATTCTCGGCGACCTCCGCCGGTCCGGTCTGGTGCGATCGCAGCGCGGCCCGTCCGGCGGCTATCTGATGGACCGGGAGCCGGAGTCGATCACCGTCGCCGACATCATGCGGGCGGTCGACGGACCCCTCGCCTCCGTACAGGGCTCGCGGCCGGAGTCGATGACCTATCCGGGCTCCGCGGCCCGTCTGCAGGAGGTGTGGGTCGCGCTGCGGGCGAGCCTGCGGACCGTTCTGGAGGCCGTCACCCTGGCCGACCTCGTCTCCGGGGATCTGCCGCCGGTGATCGCCGAGCTCACCCGCGACGCGGAGGCTTGGTCCCGCCGCTGACGCGTGCACCGCCGCCGCCAAGTTGATCAACTGACCCTTGGCCGACCCCCGTGGCCAAGGGGGTCAGTTGATCACATCGAGCCCCAGTCTCTTCCGCCGAGCCGAGTCGATCAACTGCCCCCTCAGCGCCCCGCGGCGGGTGCGCAAGGTCAGTTGATCGTTCTGGGGGTGCGGCGCCGTCATCCCCAGCGGCGCGCGAACGGTCACCGCGGCCAACGCGGCAACCACACCCTGCAGGTGTGGACGAGAAGCTTCTGGCGCTGGCCGCCACGCAGCACGGCCTCCTGACCAGCGCCCAGATCGCGGCGGCCGGGCACGAGCACCTGTTCCGACGACGTCTCCGCAGCCAGGAATGGGTCAAGGAGCAGCCGTCCGTGCTCCGCCCGGCATTCTGGAACCCGACCTTCGCCGCACGGGTGACCGCGGTGCGGCTCGCGATCAAGGCGGTCGGGCCGGCGACAGGCTGGTGCTTCTCGCACACGACTGCGGCGCGGTTGGCGAAGCTCAAGGTCCCCGAGTCCGACGCGATCCACGTCCTCCTGCCAGTTGCCAGGCGGAAGTTGGCGCTCGCCGGTGTCACCAGGCACTTCAGCGAGCGGCCGCTGCGCACGATGCGCATCGTCGACGAACCGGTGCCGTTCCCGACGCAGACGATCGTGCAGTGCGCCGTGGTGCTGCCGCGGGACGACCTCCTCACGCTCGTCGAGGACAGCATCCGCACCGGCCAGGTCAGCCTGCCGCTTCTGTTCGACGGGTGCGAGCGAGGTGTCTCGGGTTCGGCAGCACTTCGCTCAGTGCTCTACGAGATCTCCGCCGAGGGGACGGACCGATGGATGCGGCGGCTCGTGCGGTTGTTGGTCGCTGCCGGGCTACCCAGGCCTGCGCTGGAAGTCCCTGTCTACGACAATCGGCGGCTTCGCGCCCAGCTCGACGGCTTCTACGAGGATGCGAAGCTGGCGCTCGAGGTGGACGACTGGGAAACCCACGGGTCCCGGTCGGCGCAGGAGCGAGACCGGCAGCGGGACCGCTGGCTGTTCGATACGCGCGGGATCGTCACTCTCCGGTTCATGCCTCGCGAGATCCGTCGCCGGCCGGCACAGGTGGTCAATGACATCGACCAGGCCTACCGCCGACGGCTCGGTCGGGGATCGGGCCGAGATCCTGCGCGATCAACTGACCCTTGACCGCCCGCAGCGATCGATGCGGTCAGTTGATCCGAAAGGCGGGCCCGCTATCTCCGCCGGGTGAGCGGGCCCAAGCGAGCAACTGACCGATGTCGCTCCGGGGTGAAGGTCAGGTGATCCCGAAGAGAGACAGGGGAGGCAGGCCTCACCCGCGGATCGGCAGCGCGAGCGGTGCTGTTTGTCTATCGTGACCATCGGGATTGTTTGGCCGCGGGCCGCCCCGCTCGTCCAAGGAAGGGTGGGGCATGCACCTCGACCTCTACGTGACCATTGCCGGTCTGGTCGTTGGGTTCGTCGTCGGGATGACCGGCATGGGCGGCGGCGCCCTGATGACGCCCGTGCTCGTGCTGGTATTCGGCATCCAGCCCCTGGCCGCCGTGTCCAGCGACCTCGTCGCTTCAATGATCATGAAGCCGGTCGGCGGGGCGGTGCACGTCCGCCGCGGCACCGTGCACAAGGAGCTCGTGCGCTGGTTGGTCCTCGGATCGGTGCCCTCCGCGTTCTGCGGCGTTCTGCTGATCAAGGCCCTCGGCAACGGCGCGGGGGTCCAGTCCATCGTCAAGGTCTCGCTCGGCGTCGCCCTCCTGGTGGCCGTGACGATGATGATCGCGCGGGCCGTACTCGACGTCCGCCAGCGCTACCGCCAGGCCGGCCGGGTGCCGATCGAGCCGTCGACGGTGAACGTCCGTCCGCTGCCGACGCTCGCGGTGGGGGTGCTCGGCGGACTCGTGGTCGGCCTGACCTCCGTCGGTTCGGGTTCGCTGATCATCGTCGCGCTGCTCATGCTCTATCCCACGTTGAAGGCGGGGGACCTCGTCGGTACCGACCTGGTGCAGGCGGTGCCCTTGGTGGCGTCGGCCGCGCTCGGGCACCTGATCTTCGGGGATTTCCAGTTCGGGCTGACCGCGTCGATCCTGATCGGCAGCCTCCCCGGCGTGTACCTGGGTGCCCGGCTGTCCTCGAGTGCTCCCAGCTGGCTGATCCGGCGGGCCATCGCGATCGTGCTGCTCGCGAGCGCCCTGAAGCTGCTCGACGTTCCCACGGTCACCGTCGGGTGGACGCTGCTCGCGGTGCTCGTGGTCAGTCCCTTCGTCTGGACCCGGATCCGTCGCACGATCAAGGGCCAGGCCCGTCGGACGATCGCGGCGGCTGCCGGGACGTGATCACGAAAGAAAGCCAGGACCTCCGCCGGTAGCCTGCCGTCCGGGGCCACGCCGCCCCGGGCACCCGGCATCCGGGGCTCTCCCGCTGCCGGAAGGACCTCATGGCGCGCTTTGACGTCTGGGCACCCGCTGCCTCCGCCGTCGAGGTCGACATCGCCGAGCCGTCGAAAGCGGCGGGGCGTACGGCGCTGAGCCTCGGGGACGACGGCTGGTGGGGGGTCGACGTCCCGGACGCGGCGCCCGGGGACGACTACTCCTTCCGGCTCGGGATCGACGGAGGAGAACCGGGCGAACCGCTGCCCGACCCACGCTCCCGGTGGCAGCCGCACGGGGTCGACGGGCCCTCCCGGCTCTACGACGACGCCGCCTTCACGTGGACCGACGACCGATGGCGGGGGCTCCCGCTTGCCGGCAGCGTCCTCTACGAACTCCACGTCGGCACCTTCACCGACGAGGGCACGTTCGACGCGGCCGTGGAGAAGCTCGACCACCTGGTCGACCTGGGCGTCGACGCGGTGGAGTTGCTACCGGTCAACGCCTTCGGCGGCGTGCGTGGCTGGGGCTACGACGGTGTCGACCTGTTCGCGGTGCACGACCCGTACGGCGGCCCGGACGGGCTGAAGCGGCTCGTCGACGCCTGTCACGCCCGCGGCCTCGGCGTGGTGATGGACGTCGTCTACAACCACCTCGGCCCGGCCGGCAACTACCTCGGCCGCTTCGGCCCCTATTTCACCGACACCCACGTCACGCCGTGGGGCTCGGCGGTCAACCTCGACGCACCCGGTTCCGACGGGGTCCGGGCGTTCATTCTCGACAACGCGCGGATGTGGCTCCGCGACTTCCACATCGACGGGCTGCGGCTCGACGCCGTCCATGCACTGGCCGACGAGCGCGCGATCCACGTGCTCGAGGAACTCGCTGCCACCGTCGAACAGCTGGGGGCGCAGACTCGCCGGCCCTTGTTCTTGATCGCCGAGAGCGACCTCAACGACCCCAAGCTCATCCGGTCCCGGCAGTCCGGCGGTTACGGCCTGGACGCGCAGTGGTGCGACGACGTGCACCACGCGCTGTGGGCGACCCTGTCCGGTGAGCGCCAGGGCTACTACGTCGACTTCGGCCCGCTCGCCGTGTTGGCGAAGGCCATGACGAAGGCTTTCGTGCACGACGGCAGCTATTCGACGTTCCGGGGGCGCCGGCACGGTCGACCGGCGACCGGGGTGGCCGCCCACCGCTTCGTCACGTTCCTGCAGGATCACGACCAGATCGGCAATCGGGGGTTGGGAGACCGGGCCACAGCGACGCTGCCGGATGAACTGCTGCAGGTCGGTGCCGCCTTGCTGCTGCTCTCCCCCTACACCCCGATGCTGTTCATGGGCGAGGAGTGGGGGGCCCGGACGCCGTGGCAGTTCTTCTCCGACCAAGCCGGAGAGCTCGGCGAAGCGGTCCGGACGGGACGGCGCGCCGAGTTCGCCGCCCACGGGTGGGCGACCGGGGACGTGCCGGACCCGCAGGACCCGGGCACCTTCCAGCACTCGAAGCTCGACTGGTCCGAGCCGACGTCCCAGCGCGGAGCGGCGCTGCTCGACTGGTACCGCAAATTGCTGCGGCTGCGCCGCGTCGAGCCCGACCTGACCGATCCCGATCTCGGCAACGTGCATGTCTCCTTCGACCGGGAGACCGAGGACGAGCCAGGTAGCTGGTTCGTCCTGCGCCGCAAGTCGGTCGCGATCGCGGTCAACCTCGGCTCGGAGCGCCAGGTGATCCCGGTCCCCGGCACTCCCGTCCGGATGCTTCTGACCTCGCAGCCGGGCTTCGGTTTCGGGGACGGCGCCGTCGGCATCGCCGGGCGCTCGGTGGCGGTCCTGAAGCTGATCTGACCGGGCCGGGTCGCGAGTCCGTGACCTTTCAGACCAGTCGGGGAGGGCGCAGACATGCGGATCGTGGTCACCGGGGCGTCCGGAAACGTCGGAAGTCGTGTTCTCGAATGCGAGCGGTGGTACGAGCCCCGTCCTTCAGGCCGTTCGTGGACCGAGCGACCAGATCGTTCCCGCCGGCAGAGGCCTGCTGCCCCGGTTCGGCGGCAAGCTCCAGGACGGCGGCAAGCTCTAGGACGGCGGCAAGCTCTGGGACGGCGGCAGCGGCGCGAGCCGCTAGCGCTGGAGAGCCGGGTCCGGCTGCGCCTCGAGCCATTCGGCGAACGTCTGCCGTCCCCGTGGTCCCACCGTCAGGGGCAGCAGTCCTCCGGACGCCGCTGCGCGGGCAGCCGCGCCGGGAAGCCGGAGCGGGATCACCCGACGACGTGAACCCCGGCTCCGCAACAGCTGCCGGACCAGGTCGGGCATCTGATGCTCTTCCGGACCGGCGAAGTCCGGCGCCGTTCCGAGCGGTTCACCCAAGGCGAGCCGCACCAGTTCCTCCGCCACCTCCTGCGCCGCGACGGGCTGGGTCAGCATGCGCGGTAGGACGACGACCGGCCCGATTGCCGCACGCTGTACCATCTGCTCGGCGAACTCGTGGAATTGGGTGGCGCGGAGCACGGTGATCGGAACCGCGCTCTCCAGGAGCAGCTCCTCCTGGCGACGCTTGCCGGCGTAGTAGCCGAGGTCGACCCGGTCGACCCCGACGATCGAGAGCGCGACGAGATGGTCGATCCCCGCTCGGGCGCTCGCCTCCAGCAGATGCCGGGTGGACGCCTCGAAGAACCGCAAGGCCGCCCGGCGGCTCATCGCGGTCACGTTGGTGACGTCGATGAGTCGCTCGCTCCCGTCCAGGGCGGCGTCCAGCCCGCTGCCCGTGGTCACGTCGACCCCCGTCGAGCGGGCCAGAACCACCGGCGTGTGCCCCGCGCTTCGGATCACGTCCACGACGTGCCGTCCGACCAGTCCCGTGCCGCCCGCCACCGCGATGCGCATCGTTCCGCCCTCCCCGTTCTCGGTACCTGCCAGCAGAATGACGGATCACGCGCCGGCACTGTGACACCCGCCGCGACATCCAGCGAACGCGGACGGATGTCATCGCGACCTCCATCAGATCTCGGCACCCTCACGCATCAGGGCGCCGAGCCGGCTGACCGCACGCTGGTACTTCTTGCGATGAGGTCCGTGGAGGAGTTCCTCGCCGAACAGCTCCGCGACCGGAGCGCCGGAAGCGACGATCGGCACCTTGCGGTCGTACAGCCGGTCGATCAGCACGCCGAGCCGCAGCGCGACCGCCTGGTCGGTCACCGGACGAAGCTGAGCGATGCCGACCAGCGGGACGTTGGCCACCAGCCGACCGTAGCGGGACGGGTGCAGGGTCGCGAGGTGGTCGCACAGCTCGACGAAGGTGTCGCAGGTCGCCCCGTCGACGGCGGCAACGCGCTGGGCGACCTGCTCGTCGGTCGGCGGTGCAGGCGCTTCCGGCCTCCCACGATGCCGGTAGTCCTGGCCCTCGATCCGCCGCACGTCGAACTGCTGGGCCAGCCCCTGGATCTCGCGCAGGAAGTCATCGGCGGCGAACCGTTGTTGGCCGAGGTCCTCCGGCTGCGTGTTGCTCGTCGTCGCCAGAAAGACGCCTGCGGCGACGAGCTGGTCGAGCAGCGAGCTGACCAGCACCGTGTCACCGGGATCGTCCAGCTCGAACTCGTCGACCGCGAGCAGCCGGAAGCCGGACAGCGCCTCCACCGTGGCGGCGAAGCCGAGCGCGCCGACCAGCGAGGTCAGTTCGACGAATGTTCCGTACGCCTTCGGCCCGGGCGACGCGTGCCACAACGACGCGAGCAGGTGGGTCTTGCCGACGCCGAACCCGCCGTCGAGGTACAGGCCGGGCTTGCCGCCGGAACCGGTGCGCTTACGCCGGCGGCCGAGGAGGGATCGTCCGGCGCGGGTTCTGCCACCGTCAGCGGCGGCCACCCGTTCAGCGAACGCCTGCATGGTCGCGAGGGCCGCCCGCTGGCTCGGCTCGTCCGGGTCGGGCCGGTAGGTCTCGAACCTGACACTGTCGAAGCGGGGTGGCGGCACCATCGCGGCGACGAGGGCGTCGGCCGGAACCTCCGGCGTGCGGTCGCTCAGGCGTTCGGGCACGCCTCTAGTGTTCCTGCCGTGCGCAGTCTGCTCCCGCCGGGCGTGGGTGAGCCCGACCTCGAATCCGTCTACGCCTTCCCCGACATCCCGGCCGGAGAGGTCTTCCTCCGCGGCAACTTCGTCAGCAGCGTCGACGGTGCCATCGAGGTGGACGGCCGGTCCGGTCCGCTCGGCGGAACCGGCGACAAGCGGATCTTCGGCCTGCTGCGCGGGCTGGCCGACGTCGTCCTGGTCGGCGCCGGCACCGCCCGGGCCGAGCGGTACGGGCCGGCGCAGTTGCCCGTCGATCGCCAACGGTCGCGGATCGCGGCCGGTCGAAGGGCTGTGCCACCCATCGCGGTCGTCACGGCGCACGGGATCGACGCCGGCCTACGCCTGCTGGAGTTCCGTGCGGGTGCGCCGAAGCCGCTGGTCCTGACGACCGAGGCGGTGGTGGCCGTGGCACCGGAACCGGTACGGGCGGCGGCCGAGTTCGTCGCCTGCGGAACGGAGACGGTGGACCTGCCCGCTGCGGTCGCCGCACTGCAAGCCCGGAACCTGACCCGCATCGTCTGTGAGGGCGGCCCACGGCTGATCACGGACCTGATTCGCGAAGGGCTGCTCGACGAGTTGTGCCTGACGCTCGCACCTCAGCTCGCCGGGCCCGGACGGGCCGGGATGAGCTCGGGCGAGCCGTGGCCGCAGCCACGGGGCCTCGACCTGGCCGGTGTGCTCGAGCAGGACGGCGACCTGTTTCTCCGCTACCGCCGCCGACCTTGAGTTGCTGTTGTTCCGGCGCTGCCGTCAGCTCTCGTCGCCGGCTGTCGTCTCCTGGCCGGTGTTGCCGTAGTCGTTCTCCGGCACCTGAGGGTCCGGGCTGAAGTCCGCCGCCGTGCAACCGGATGCCGAAATGCCACCACGCGGGGTCCGACGTCTGGGGCTCTGACGTCTGGGGCTGGTCCGACTCTCCGCTCATGTCCGGCCCCTACCCGCGGTCTCGGAAACGGGCACGCGTCCGGGCGAGCGCATGCAGAACGTCGCGCTCGTCCAGGTCGGCCATGCAGTCGGCGTGGCCGTCGTCCGTGAGCGGACAAGAGGCGGACCACCAGCACTCCTGTTCGGTGATCGCCGTGGGACGTCGGACCGGGCAGCCCGGCAGCCCCTGAAGGTTCACGCTGGCCGGGTCGGACAAGCCGTAACGGACGCCGAGCGTCGGTCCGTAGAGCCCGACCGCTGGCGTGCCGACTGCGGTGGCGAGCCGGACCGGGCCGGTGTCACCACCCACCGCCACACCGCCGCGAGCGCCCACCTCGGCGGCGACGGCGGCGAACTCGCGGAGGCTCTGCCGCGGCAGCACGTGCGCGACGGGCAGGTCAGCGCCGTCCGGCACCGTGACGCAGACGCGCCCGGCGGTCGTGAGTTCCTCGGCGAGCCGGTGCCACCGGTCACGCGGCCACCTCTTGACAGGCATCCCCGCTTCGGGGAGCAGCAGCACCGGGCGCTGCAGCTCGGGTGGGAACAGCCGGGCGCCCTGCTCTCGCTCCGCCTCCGCGAGCACGACCCGCAGCGGGAGCTCGACGTCGGCCGGGTCGATGACACCGACCCCGGCGAGGAGCCGGAGGAACCGCCGCTCGACCAGCTCGTCCGGCGGCGGCGAGCGCCAGAGGTTGGTCACCGCGTGCGGGACCCGTGCCTCGAGCACCTCGGCGATACCGCTGTGCATGGTGGTGGAGACCGCCAGGTCCGCCGGGTGGAGGTCGAGGTGACGGGTGAGCCCTCCGGCGGCGTCGTCGGCGTCGGCGACGGTCACGGAGGCGATTGACGGATCAGCGGCGAGCAGGCTGTCCCCCGGCGCGAGTGTCACCACCCGCAGCGCCGCCCGGGGGAACCGCCGTCCCAGCGCGGCAATGGCGGGCAGAACGAGCAGTAGGTCGCCGAAGCCGCCCAGAAGCTCCACGACGACGATCTCCCGGACCTCGTCCGGGCGCGCCGTCCGGCCCGGCCCGGTCGGCCCGGTCACGAGCCGAGCACCTCGTCGTAGAGCGCTGCGTGCGCCGTGGCGACTGCTGCCCAGGTTCGGCCGGCCATCCGTTCCGCGCCGACCGCAGCCAGCCGCGTCCGCTCCGCCTCGTCCTGCAGGAGCCGGCCCAGCGCCGTCCGCAGGGTCGCGGCGTCCCGGGGCCGAGCCGGCAGAACGGCACCGACCGCGTCCTCGTCCGGACCGTCCGGCGGCTCGGTCGCGACCACCGGCAAACCGTGGGCCCAGCAGGTCAGCAGCGACCCGCTCTTCGCCGTGATGCCGTGGGTGAACGGCAGTGCCGCGAGATCCGCGGCGCGGAGCCAGCGGGACGCTGCCTCTTCGTCCGCGAAGCCGGTGAACGTCAACGCCTCGTCCGGCAGCCCGGCGTCGGCGGCGAGGCCCCGGAGCTCGTCGATGAAGGCGTCGGCCTCCTCGTCCGGCCAGGCCAGCGACCGCCAGCCGCCCACGGCCACGATGCGTAGGCCGGGCGCGGAGGAGGCGCGGAGCGCGGCGACGGCCTCGATGAGGTAGCGCAGCCCCTTCACCGGATGCACGAAGCCGAAGAAGGCGACCAGCGGTACGTCGGCCGCCAGCCCCAGCTCCCGGCGCGCCGCCATCCGGTCCCCGGGGTAGGCGACGCCGACGTTGGCCCCGATCGGGATGACCCGGGCGGCCCGCCCCAGCCGATCCCGGACGACGTCGGCGTGGCCGCGACCGGTGACGACGAGCGCGCGGCTGGCAGGGGCGAGCAGCAGCGTCTCGCGATCCCAGCGACCGGGGCGTTCGAACAGTCGGGAGAGCCGCTGCTCCGCGGCGGCCAGCACGTCCGGGCGTTCCAGCGGGGTCCACGTCCACCAGCCGTACTCGTGCAGCGTCGTCACCAGCGGCAGCCGGGTGCCGAGGGGCGCGAGGCCGATGCCGCCGGAGTAGCTGTAAGCCGACGGCGCGAACTGCACGTGGACGAGGTCGGAATCCGCACGCGGGCGGAAATGCCACACCCCCGGCCACTCGGTGACCGTGGCGCGGAGGCCGACGGCCGGCAGCGCCGCGACGAGCCGCTCGACATAGGCGGAGACGCCGTCCCGGTCCGGCCGGTAACGGCCGACCACGATCTCGACGCGCCGCACTACCACCACGGAAAGCTATCCACCCTCGCACCGCTCACACCGGCAGAATGGCCGCGTGCAGCTGCCCGTCCAGCCCCCCGTCGCGCCGATGCTCGCGAAGTCGGTACCGACCATCCCGCCCGGAGCCTCCTCCGGGCCAGCCTCCTCCGGGCCAGCGTGCTCCTATGAACCGAAGTGGGACGGCTTCCGGACGATCGTCTTCCGCGACGGCGACGAGGTCGAACTCGGGAGTCGGAACGAGCGGCCCATGACCCGCTACTTCCCGGAGGTGGTCGAGGCCGTCCGCCGGCTGTTGCCCGAGCGCATCGTGGTCGACGGCGAGATCGTGGTCGCGATGGACGGACGGCTCGACTTCGAGGCCCTGCAGCAGCGGGTGCATCCAGCGGCCTCCCGGGTGACGAAGCTGAGCCTGGAAACCCCGGCGTCGTTCGTGGCCTTCGACCTGCTGGCCCTGGGCGACGACGACTTCACCGGGCGCCCGTTCGTCGAACGTCGGGCCGCCCTCATCGAAGCGCTCGGCGACGTACCGGCACCGATCCACGTGACCCCGGCGACGACCGACGTGGCGGAGGCGAAGCGCTGGTTCGTCCAGTTCGAGGGTGCCGGGCTGGACGGCGTGGTGGCGAAGCCGCTGACCGTCACCTACCAGCCGGACAAGCGCGTCATGTTCAAGATCAAGCACGAGCGGACCGCGGACTGCGTCGTCGCCGGCTACCGGGTGCACAAGAGCGGGCCAGAAGCGATCGGCTCGCTGATGCTCGGCCTCTACACCGACGACGGCGTGCTCAATTCGGTCGGCGTCATCGGCGCCTTCCCGCTCGCCCGCCGCAAGGAGCTGTTCCGGGAGTTGCAGCCGCTCGTGACCGACTTCGACGGTCATCCGTGGAACTGGGCGGCCCATGCGGCCGGCGAGCGGACTCCGCGCAAGGGCGAGGGTTCGCGGTGGAACGCCGGCAAGGACCTGTCGTTCGTGCCGCTTCGGCCGGAGATCGTCGTCGAGGTCCGCTACGACCACATGGAGGGCGAGCGCTTCCGGCACACAGCGCAGTTCAACCGCTGGCGCCCGGACCGCACGCCCCGGTCGTGCACCTACGAGCAGCTCGAACGACCGGTCACGTATGCCCTCGAGGACATCGTGACGGGGATGGGCTGAACTCGCGAGATGCGGGCCCGGCGGCAATCAGTCGGGCAGCGTCATCCCGGCGCCGACGGTAACGCCGGAGCTCTCGTCGATGAGGATGAACGACCCGGTGCTGCGGTTGCGGCGGTACTCGTCGTGGAACAGCGGCGCCGTCGTGCGCAGTGACACCCGGCCGATCTCGTTCAACGACAGCGAGCCGGCCGACTCGTCCCGGTGCAACGTGTCCACGTCGACCTTGTAGTTGATGTCCTTGACCATCGCCCGCGCGCTGCGCGTGGTGTGCTTGATCGCCAGCTTCTGACGGGGCACCAGCGACGACGTCTCGCTCATCCAGCAGACCATCGCCGAGATGTCCTGGGTGTTCGACGGCTGGTTCGCCGGGCGGCAGATCATGTCGCCGCGGGAGATGTCCAGGTTGTCCTCGAGGCGGACCGTCACCGACATCGGCGGGAACGCCTCGTCCACCGGGCCGTCCATCGTCTCGATCGCCGCGATGCGGGACGTCAGGCCGGACGGCAGGACGACAATCTCGTCGCCCGGTTTCAGCACGCCACCGGCCACCTGCCCGGCGTAGCCGCGGTAGTCGTGGAACGCTTCGCCGAGCCCGGAGGAGCCCCGCGGCCGGATGACGTACTGCACCGGGAAGCGGACGTCGATCAGGTTGCGGTCGCTCGCGATGTGCACGTCTTCGAGGTGGTGGAGCAACGACGTGCCCTCGTACCAGGGCATGTTCTCCGACCGGGAGGCGATGTTGTCGCCGTTCAGCGCGGAGACCGGGATCGCAGTGAGGTCGCCGATGTCGAGCTTGGCGGCGAAGTCGCGGAACTCGGCCTTCACGCGCTCGAAGACCTCCTGGTCGTAGTCGACCAGGTCCATCTTGTTGACGCACAGCACGAGGTGCGGCACCCGCAGCAACGAGGCGAGGAACGCGTGCCGCCGGCTCTGCTGCAGCACACCCTTGCGCGCGTCGACGAGGATGAGCGCCAGGCTGGCGGTCGAGGCACCGGTGACCATGTTGCGCGTGTACTGCACGTGGCCGGGGGTGTCGGCCAGGATGAACTTGCGCTTCGGCGTCGCGAAGTAGCGGTAGGCGACGTCGATGGTGATGCCCTGCTCCCGCTCGGCCCGCAGGCCGTCGGTGAGCAGCGCAAGGTCGGTGTACTCGTCGCCGCGCTCGCGGCTGGTGCGCTCGACCGCCTCGAGCTGGTCGGAGAACAGGCTCTTCGTGTCGTAGAGCAGCCGGCCGATGAGCGTGCTCTTACCGTCGTCGACCGATCCAGCGGTCGCGACCCTCAGCAACTCCATCAGTCACTCAGCTCCATGCTCGGAAGCTCCAACATTAGAAGTAGCCGTCTCGCTTGCGATCTTCCATGGCGGCCTCGCTGACCCGGTCGTCAGCGCGGGTGGCGCCGCGCTCGGTGATGCGGGTGGCGGCCACTTCGGCGATGACCTCCTCGAGCGACGCGGCGAGGGACTCGACCGCGCCGGTGCAGCTGGTGTCACCGACGGTGCGGTACCGGACCATGGCGTCGAACGGTTCTTCGCCCTCGAGCGCCTGGACCGGCCCGCCGACGGCGAGCAGCATCCCGTCCCGCTTGATGACCGGACGGGTGTGGGCGAAGTAGATCGACGGAATCTCGATCTTCTCCTGCGCGATGTACTGCCAGATGTCGAGCTCGGTCCAGTTCGACAGCGGGAAGACGCGGATGTGCTCGCCCCGCCGGTGCCGGCCGTTGTAGAGCGACCACAGCTCCGGGCGCTGGTTCTTCGGGTCCCACTGACCGAACTCGTCACGGAAGGAGTAGACGCGCTCCTTGGCCCGCGCCTTCTCCTCGTCGCGACGGGCACCGCCGAATACGGCGTCGAACCCGCCGTTCTCGATGCTCTCGAGCAGGACCGGCGTTTGAAGCTGATTGCGCATCGCCTTCGGCCCCTTCTGCTCGGTGACCTTGCCCGCGTCGATGGCCTCCTGGACGCTGCCGACGAGCAGGCGCACGCCCAGCTGCTCAACGCGACGGTCGCGGAACTCGAGGACCTCGGCGAAGTTGTGTCCGGTGTCCACGTGCAGCACGCGGAAGGGGATCTTGGCCGGCCAGAACGCCTTTTCGGCCAGGCGCAGCATGACGATCGAGTCCTTGCCGCCAGAGAACAGCAACACGGGACGCTCGAACTCGGCCGCGACCTCCCGAAAAATATGCACCGACTCGGCTTCGAGAGCCTGCAGGTGCGTCAGCTCGTAGCGAGTCGTCCGCACGGAACCTGTATCCCCCCCTGGGCGTCTCCGCCCCTTCGGCGTCCAGCGCGGGACGATCACCCGACTTCAACGCCCCATCCGACAGCGCATCGGGGTCCAGTCGTGTTCCCGACGTCGCCCGTACCGACCCTGGTTTGCCCCCCGAGGGGCCGTTCGACGATGCGTCCAGAGATCGATCGTACGGGCGAAGGGCCTGCCCGTACTGCCTAGCTCGGTCACCTCACGTTCCCGCAGCGCTACGCGCCGCCGCCAACACCTGCTCGGCAAGATCCGCGCGGGCGACGATGAGGTCGGGAAGATAAGGATGCGGCTGGTTGTACCGCAGCGGCGAGCCGTCGAGCCGGGTCGCTATGACCCCGGCGGCTCGGGCGACGGCGACTGGGGCGGCCGAATCCCACTCCCACATGCCGCCTGCATGCACGTAGGCCTCGGCGTCGCCCCGGACCACGGCAGCGATCTTCGCACCGGCAGAACCGAGCGGGACCATCACGCCGTCGAGTGCGTCGACGACGACCTCGACGACGGCGGGGGCACGGGTCCGGCTGGCGACGACGCGGGGGGCGCCGGCGGACGGCGAGGGGGTGAACGGCGCGGGGTCCGAGGTGAGCGTCACCCCGCCCGGGAGCCCGACGGCGCCGAGCACCACGTCGTCGGCGGCTGCGGTCCACAGCGCGACGTGCACGGCCCAGTCGCTCCTACCTTCACCGAACTCGCGCGTGCCGTCCAACGGATCGACGATCCAGACACGATCCGCGGTCAGCCGGACCGGGTCGTCGACGCCCTCCTCCGAGAGCACCGCGTCGCCGGGACGGTGCGCGGCGAAGGCCGCCATCAGGAACTCGTGGGAGCGCCGGTCGCCGGCGTTCCGGACGGCGTCGACGTCCTGGCCCTCCATCTGGGCACGCAGCGATTCGAGGAGGAGCACGGCGTCGGTGGCGAGCCTTCCCGCCAAGTCGGCGTCGGACGGGTCCGGGGCATCGATCATGGTGTGAAAAGTCTGCCAGACTCCTCGCACGTGACCGACAGTCGGAGGCGCTCCACAGCCGATCCGCTCCTCCCTGGTGGTCTGCTGCTTCCCGCCGACCAGGCAACCGTTCTTGACCGGGAGGCAGCGGGCTGGCCCGAGCTGGCCCTTTCCGCACGTGAGCTCTCCGGGCTTGAGCTGCGGCTGAGCCTGCCGGGAGTCGATCTCGGTGCCTTCGATCTGCCGGCGCCAGCCGGGACGGAGGTCGGGCAGCAGCTGGCGCTGCGGGATTCGGAAGGTTTGCTCCTGGCAACCCTCCTCGTCGACGCGGTCGACGACGGACGGGTGAGCGGCGAGATCCGCGGAGTGCGGCTGCCGTCACACCCGGACGTCGCGGCGCTTCGACGCACCCCGGGGGCTCTGGTCGCCGAACTCGACCGGCGGCGGTGGTCGTCGGTGCACACGGTCGTGACGTCGCGCCCGCTCTTCCAGCCGGACCTCGACCGGCTGGCTGCCGCCCTGCATCGGTCGCAGGTGGACGGCATCGTCGTCGCCCTGCTGGCCGGCGGCGTCGAGGCAACCGACCTGGAGCACCATGCACGCCTCGCCGCCCTCGACGCGGGCCTGTCGACATTGCCCGAGGAGCGGGTGCTGCTAACGGTCCTGCCGCTGGAGCGTGCGGCGTCGGCTGAGGTTCGGCGGCGCGTCGCCATCGGCTACCGGCTTGCCGGTTCCGAGGGTCGGACCGTCGAGGTGGAGCCGGCCGCGGGGTCGCCCTCCGATGAGGCGGTGCGGCGGGTGCTCGACTCCGCCGAGACGGGGGAGGCCGCCGGTACTCCAGGGCCGCAGGCCGTGCTGGCCGCACTCCGTCGGACCCACCGGCCGCGTATCCGGCAGGGGTTCACCGTCTTCTTCACCGGCCTGTCGGGAAGCGGGAAGTCGACGGTGGCCGGGTTGCTCGCGGTACGGCTGCTGGAGCTGACCGACCGCAGCGTCCTGCTGCTCGACGGCGATCGGGTACGCCGCCACCTCACCGCTGGCCTCGGGTTCTCGAAGGCCGACCGGACGACGAACGTGCGCCGCATCGGCTGGACCGCCGCCCAGGTCAGCGCCGCCGGCGGTATCACGGTCTGTGCGCCTATCGCGCCCTACGACAGCACCCGGCGTGAGGTGCGCACGATGGTCGAGGGCATCTCACCTACCGCGGGGTTCGTCCTCGTGCACATCGCCACGCCGCTGGAGGAGTGTGAGCGCCGGGACCGCAAGGGCCTCTACGCCAGGGCTCGCGCCGGCGAACTACCCGAGTTCACCGGCATCTCCGACCCGTACGAGGTCCCCAAGGACGCGGAGGTCGTCGCCGACACCACCGGCCGGGAGCCGGTGGCGGTTGTCGAGCAGGTCGTCCAGCACCTGCGCGAAGCGGGTTACCTGAACGACTGACGTGTCAGTAGGCGCCACGCCGGCGGAGAACGGCGGCGAAAGTCCGCCAGCAGATGAGGAAGTCGAGGGCGAGCGACCAGTTCTCGACATAGTGCAGGTCGAGACGTACCGCCTCGTCCCAGGGCAGTTCGGAACGGCCGCTGATCTGCCACAGACCGGTCAGGCCGGGCTTTACGAGCAGTCGGCGGCTGACGTCACCGCCGTAGCGCTCGACCTCGGACGGCAGCGGCGGTCGCGGCCCGACCAGTGACATCTGACCGAGTACCACGTTGAGAAGCTGCGGGAGCTCGTCCAACGAGAACCGGCGAATCCACTTGCCGATCGAGGTGACCCGAGGGTCCTCCCGCATCTTGAACAGCAGTCCGTCCGAGTTCTCGTTCTGGGCGGCGAGCTCGGTGACCTCACGCTCGGCCCCGGACCGCATGCTGCGGAACTTGAACATCGTGAAGTGTGAGCCATGCGCCCCGACCCGGACCTGGCGGAACAGAGCCGGCCCCCGGCTGGTCAGCCGGACGATCGCGGCGATGCCGAGAATCAGTGGGCTCAGCATCAGCAGCGCGATCAGCGCGACCGAGCGATCGATGGTGGCCTTGACGATGCGGCGGGCACCGCGAAACTCGGGCTGCTCGATGTGTAGCAGCGGCAGGCCGGCCACCGGGCGGATGTGGATCCGGGGACCTGCGATGTCGGTCAGCTGGGGGGCGACGACGACGGTCACACCGCTGCCCTCGAGCCGCCAGGACAAGCGGCGGAGCTCGGACTGACTGAAGTCCGACCAGGCCGCGACGGCGACGGTGTCGGCTGAGGTGACCCGGAGGGCCTCGACGACCTGGGCCGAGGTCCCGATAACGGGCACGCCTTCGATAGTCCGCCCGGAGCAGCGCGTCACGCAGGCGGCGACGACCTCGAAGCCCGCCTCGGCGTGCCGGCGGACCTGCCGAATCAGTTCCGCGGCGGCTCGCTCGGTGCCGGCGACGATGACCCGGTGCTGGAATGCGGAACCCTCACGCCGGGCCCGGCCGAGCATGTCGCGGGCCACCCGGCGGCATGTCAAGGCGATAACCGTGGCCAGCGGCAAGGCCAGAAACAGGTAGCCGCGAGCCAACCGGTTGCCCAGGGCGAACGCGACGATCGCGATGACGGCGCCGTAGCGCAGCGAGGCCTCGAGTGAGCGGCGGTACTCGTCGGCACCGGCCCCGAGGAAGCGCGGCTCGTAACCGCGGTTGGCGCCCGCGAACGTGACGAAGCCGAGCGGAAATAGCAGCGTGACGACGAGGTAGGAGGTGGAGAAGTTGTCGCCGAAGCGGGCGGCCAGGGCCAGCGTCGCGGCGAACAGCGACCCGACGAGGTCGACGGCGATGAGCCCGCGGGCGTAGCGACGCAGCCAGTCGGGGGTGCCGGAGAGGTCCCGCACCTCGGTGCGGCGAGCGAGTTCAGCGAGGTATTCGGCTCGGTCGCTGGCACGCCGCCCCGGGTTGGGCATCGGCGTCTGCGTCGCCTTGCGTCGGTCCACGAACGCGGTTCGCGGCTGCGGTGGCGCCTCCGTCACGCTGAGTCCCCCCTGTCTGACTCCGACCCGTTCGAGCGGCGAGCCCGATGGTTCGGGACCGCTCCGATCACGCTGGGTGATCGGTGCGGCTGCTCCCTCTGTGAATTCTTACTGCAAAGAACGATTCCTGCAGGGGAAACGTGATGACACCGGCCCAGTGATAGCAATTGGTAACCCGCACGCCATCCTGCCCCTCCGTTTCACCCTTGGCCACGCTCTGGTGACCACGTCCCCTCGACCCGGTGTGCGCCACCACCATCGCGACACCCTCTACGGCTTCCCCTGCTGTATCGGCAGGTGCAGCCGAAGATGGGCCTCAACTCACCCATCTGGACTAGTCGCGGGACCGAGCACGGGCAACGACGGGCCTTGAAGACCGGACGAATCGGGACCTCTCGGGCATCACCACCGTCGCCACGCAATCCCGTCGGCACCGCCCGCCCCATGATCGTCGCCGTACCCGCGGATGATCTTCCCGACGGGGAGCCATACCCCCCGACCATCGCCACTCGGCCGTACCGCACGCCCGGTCAGAGTCTGCGGCGCCCCTGCCACGGTCGGATCGCGCTCACCCATCGCGCTTCACACCCGGTGGCGTTTCCGTCTCGGCCGGCCATTGGCGAGCCCCTTTCGAACCCGCGGACCCCGCAATTCGGGCCCGCCCGTTCCCACCGGGATCGACCACGGGCGCGGACCGGGCCCGCGCAACAAGCACGCCAGTACAGCCCTGCAACCGGTTACCGTGGGTGACGAGTCGGGGGGCTTGCCTATGAGGATCATCGCTGCGGTAGTCACGGTCGGCGTCGCGCTCGGCCTGTTCGGTTGTTCGGTGCACCGCTCGAGTGGGGCTGACCTCGGCGATGCTGTCCTGACGCCGGTGTTTGCGCTCAGCTACGACGACTACCGGGCCCAGCTCCAGAACTCGTCGTGGTGCTCGGACGACAGTGACCGGCAACGACACCGCGGTACTCAAGCCCGACGCTGCGACTGATGGCCTGCGGTCGCCCGCTTGCACTGGGCCCCGCCGAAGCCACTCCCGACGCAGAACGCTCGGGTCTAGCGTGTTGCCCGCCCTCGCGCTTCCCCGGCCCGAGGCGAACTCGGAAACTGGGCTCGCATGAAGATCAGAGCGGCAGCAGTCGACGGACCGGACCGACGAGACTGACCTGCCGGCACGGGAGCGCCACCGGGACTCAGCTCGACGCGTCGCCTGCGCTTTCGCTGACCGAGCGGCGGGCCCGGCTCGGCTGCACCCGCATCGGCTCCCCCGGCATCTTCGGGAACTGCGGCGGATAGGGCGCGTCCCCCAAGCCGTGGTCCCGCTCGTCCCGATCGGCCATCTCGAGCAGCGCGCCCAGGTCGCCGACCGCGTCCTCCATGCCGGCGTGCAGGTCGCCGAGTGCCACGAATCGAGCCGGCATCGTGGCCATGGTGAAGTCTTCGATCTCCGCGTCCGGCACCTCGTCCCACGTCAGCGGAGCGGACACCGTCGCCGTCGGGCGGGCACGCACGCTGTAGGCGGAAGCGATCGTCTGATCCCGCGCCATCCGGTTGTAGTCGAGGAAGACCCGCTCGCCGCGCTCCTCCTTCCACCACGCCACCGTGGCGATGTCCGGTCGACGACGCGCCACCTCGCGGCCGAGAGCCAGCGCGGAACGGCGACCCTCCAGGAACCCGTGCCGCGGCGCCACCCGCACGTAGATGTGGATGCCTTTGCTGCCGCTGGTCTTTGGCCAGGAGACCAGGCCGAGCTCGTCGAGCACCTCGCGGACGACGAGCGCGACCGCGCGGACCTCGGCCCAGCCGGTCCCGGGCTGCGGGTCGAGGTCGATGCGCAGCTCGTCGGGGCTCTCCGGGTCGGCGCGCCGGGACGGCCACGGGTGGAAGTCGAGGGTGCCGAGGTTGCCGGCCCAGGCCAGGGCCGCCGGATGCGTCACGCACAGCTCGTCGGCGTGCCGCCCGGACGGGAAGTCGACCCGCGCCGTCTCGAGCCAGTCCGGCCGCCGGTCCGGCACCCGCTTCTGGTAGATCGCCTCGGCGTCGGCGCCGTCCGGATGTCGCTTCAGGACGCACGGCCGCTCGTACAGCGCACGCACCAGCCCGTCGGAGACGGCGAGGAAGTACTCGACGAGATGCAGCTTCGTCTCGCCACGGGCCGAGAAATAGACCTTGTCCGGGTTGGTCACCCGGACGGGCACACCGTCCACGTCGAGCTCGACAAACGGCGAGGCAGCCATGCGCGGCAGCCTAATCGGGAGTGTCGACCGGGTCCTGTTCGGGCGAGGCCCGCCGTGCGAGCCAGTAAGTGACGGCGAGACCCACCGCGAACAGCGGCCACCCCATCGCGATCTTCGCGGTGGCGAGCCAGCCCACGCTGTCGTTGAGGTACAGCACCCCCTGGACGACGGCGCGGACCGCGAAGATGAACCCCCACAGCACCGTCGCGACCGCCATCGCGCGCCGCAGGGGCCGGGAGGACCGCCAGTGGGCGTACTTGGGGTCCAGCGCCGCCAGCAGGTACCCGACGTAGGGGCGCCCGACGACCAGGGACACCACCGCGAGCACCGCCAGCGCAGCCTGGTAGAGGATGCCGGGGAGGAAGAACCCGGAGGCGTGCCCGGTCCGGGCCGCGACCAGCGCGGCGAGCGCGACGCCGAAGAAGCCGGCGATCGCCTGCTGCAGCGTCTCCTTGCGGTAGAGCCGGATGACGACGAGCGCGACCCCGACCGCTACCGCGGCAATGATTGCCACCCGCAGTCCGCCGAGAGCGTCGGCGATCACGAACACGATCGCCGGGAGGCCACTGTCGATCAGCCCCCGGGGGCCACCGATCGCCTCGGCCAGCATCGTCTTCTGCGGCCGCTCGTCCCCGTCGGGAGCCGCCGGGTCCGGCGGGGCGGGCGCCATGTCGCCGGTCAAGCAGCTGGCGAATGGGTGGCGAGCAGCTCATAACGGGGGTTGTAGATGATGCTCTGGCCTTCGCGCTCGGTGATCCGGCCGCGCAGCACCATCGCCTTGCCGGTCTCGATGCCACAGATGCGCCGACGGCCGAGGAAGATCGCGGTGACCGACCCGGTGCCGTCCCAGATCTCGGCCTCCAGGCTGGGAGCACCGGCCAGCGACTTGAGCGTCACCGACTTGACGGTTCCGCTGACGCAGACGTGCCGGCGAAGACTGCAGGACTTGACCGGCGTCGCGCCGACCTCCTGGACCTGGTCCTGGAGCTCCTCCGCCTCGAGCACGCTCTCGTCACACGTCAGCCGATGCATCTTCCGGCCGAACCACCCTCGGTTCTCGCCCATCGCCATCCTCCGCGTTCCACTACCAGGGCCTTCCAGTGTGCTCCCCCGCGACCACCGCGCGGACCGGGGCCGCCACTTCCGACTCCCAGGATTATGAACAGCATGCCGGTTGTGGACATGCCCGCGAGCGAGACGGGCGTCACCCTGTCCGTCCGCATCGACCGCGGTGGCGACGACGAGAGGCCGCCGCTGGGCGAATCGGGGCGCACCGCGGTCCTCGCGCACGGCGCCGGTTCCTCCGGTGAGTTCGTCCAGCGGGCGTTCGGTCCGCCGCTGCGCGCCGCCGGCTGGTGCCTGGTCTCCTACGACCTGCGGGGGCACGGACGCAGCTCCCCGGTCCGGGATCCGGCTCGGCTCGGCCTGGACCGGCACGTGCAGGACCTGCTCACGGTGGCCGACCGCGTCGGGGCGACGATGCTCGGCGGGGTCTCCATGGGGGCGCACGCCGCCGTGCTCGCGGCGCTCGACCAGCGGGCGCCGCCGAACCTCGTCGGCCTGCTGCTGGCGCTGCCGGCGTGGACCGGGGAACCGGAGGCGGTCGCCGCAGCGAACGCGGTCCAGGCGGCCGAGTTGCGCGCGGTGGGGACGTCTGCGGTGCTCACGCGGGTCTGCCGGGATCACCCCGGGTGGGTGGCTGACGAACTCGCGATGAGTTGGCCGGCCCACGACCAGACAGCTTTCGCCTCGGTGCTGGACGCGCTGGCGATGTCGTCCGCGCCGACCGACGCCGACCTCGGTCAGCTGCCGATGCCAGTCGGCCTGGTAGCGCTCGACGACGATCCGATGCACCCGGCCGCCGTCGCCGAACGCTGGAGCCGAGCAATCCCCCGCGCCGAGCTGGAGCACGTCGGCTTCGACCTACCGGCCGGGGATCGCGCCGTGCTCGGCCGGGCCGCGCTGGCGGCCTGGGATCGCGCGAGGTCGCTCAGCGGGACGGGGTGATCAGCGCGTACCGGTGATCAGCGGGTCTCGGTGATCAGCGCGTCTCGGTGATCGTGGGCCCGGGACCGAGCTGGTCCAGATCATTCGCGTCCTGCTCCCCCTGGGCGGCCGCCTCGGCCTCGGCCGCTTCGACCGCTTCCTTCGGCAGGCGCAGCGGCAGCGGATCGCGGATCGGCATCGCATCGGTCCCGCGGACGACGACGGTGCCGGCGAGCACGCTCAGCAGGAGCTCGGCCGCCTCCGGGTCGATGGCGGCGGGACCGGTGAGCAGTGCCCGCATGAACCAGCGACGACGGTCGATGCCGAGAAAGCGGGCCGGGGCGAGCTGCCCGGGCGCACCAGTCGGGACGTGCGCGGCGAGTTCGATGCCGTAAAGCCCCTCGACCTCCTCGGCCGCGCCTCCCGTGGTACTCACGGACCCCAGGATCTCGGCGCGCACCTCGTCCCAGATCCCGCTCGACTTCGGCGCCGCGAAGGCCCCGATCTGCATGATGTTGGGCCCCTCGACCAGCAGGACCTGGCCGAGCTCGCCCGCTTCGTTGACCTCGAGCCGCAGCTCAACGCCGTCGACGATCGGCACCCGTAGCGCGCCGAGGTCGACGCGAGCGATGTCGTCGTCGGGGGCGTCGCCCTCGTCGAACGGACCCTCCGGCGCGTCCGGAGCCGGTCCGGACCGCAGGCTCGGGGTTGCGATGGGTACCGCCCCGCCGGCGGGGTCGAGCTCCCCGTCCGAGACGCCGTCCTCGAGTGGGCCGGCATCGATCTCGCCGTCCGTCTCGAGATCGCCCTCGGTCTCGAGGTCGGTGTCGACCGCGACACCGTCCTCGTCCAGATCCGTCTGCTCCTTGCGCCTACGCCGGAACATCGTCGCCTCCCTCGAAGCCACCCGTGGAACCGAACCCTCCGTTGCCCCGCAGCGACTCCGGCAACTCCTCGACCGTGCGGAAGACCGCCTGCTCGACCCGCTGAATGATCAGCTGGCCGATGCGGTCGCCCCGCCGGACGCGTATCGCCTCAGACCTGTCGGTGTTGAGCAGTACCACCTGGATCTGCCCCCGGTAGCCGGCGTCGATCGTGCCCGGTGCGTTCACCAGGGTCACCCCGTGCCGGGCGGCGAGTCCACTGCGGGGATGGACGAAGGCCGCATAGCCGACCGGCAGCGCGATCGCGAGGCCGGTCGGAAGCACTGCCCGCTCCCCGGGTCCGAGTTCCGCATCAACAGCGCTGACCAGGTCCGCACCGGCATCACCGGGGTGCGCGTAGGTCGGCACCGGCAGTTCCGGGTCCAACTGCTGGACGAGGATCTCGAGCGGTTGGCCGGTCACGGGTTGTAGGACCCTTCGTCGCCGCGCATCGTCTCGCGCCCGCTGGCGTGCTTGCGGAAGTGCTCCAGCGGCACGACGAGGAACAGGCCGGTGGCGCGCAGCGCGGTGGGCCCGTCCGGGGCGTCGAGCCGACCCTCGCACCGCACGAACGTCTTCCGTCCGGCGACCGCGGTGCACTCGGCGCGCAGGTGGAGGTCGGTGCCGACAGGGACGGGGAGCAGGTAGTCGACCTCGAGCCGGGCCGTGACGGCCGGGCGGCGAAGCAGCCAGTTGAGGAAGCCGAGCGCCTCGTCCGCCGCCGTGGCCAGGACCCCGCCGTGCGCCAGGCCGGGAGCCCCCTGGTGCGCCTCGGCCACCCGGAACACCGCGTCGACGGCGACCCCCTCGGCCACCGTCACCGACAGGTGGAGGCCGGTCGGATGATCGGCTCCACAGCCGAAGCACTGCGCGTAGTGCGGCGGCAGGACGGTGCCGACGGGGGGTGCGTCCGTCGAGCGCTGGGGCGACATCGCGTCCGGCGGTGGGGTCAGCGAGAGAGCCACGGATCTCCTGCGGTTGGCTACAGCGGAGGGGTCCGCCGCCAGCGGTGGACGTTACCGGCCTTCAATCGGCGAGGTGGAGCACGTGCGAGCTTGAGCGCAGGGGGAATGCCTGCGCCCGGGGCAGATCCGCTGCCGCCAGCGAGGGAGGTTCCACGTGGGAAAGTCGGTCGTGATCACCGGAGCGAATTCCGGGATCGGCCTGGTCACCGCCATCGAGCTCGCGAAGGCGGGTTACGAGGTGTTCGGCACCGCCCGCAGCGCGGAGAAGGCGTCCGAACTCGAGGAGCAGGCGACCGCCCAGGGCGTGTCGGTCACCGGTGTCGTCTGCGACGTGAGTGACCCCGAGTCCTGCGACAAGGGCTTCACCGAGATCGCGAACCGCACCGGCGGCGGTCCGGACGCAGTCATCAACAACGCCGGCACCGCGCAGGCCGGCGCCATCGAGGACGTGTCCGACGAGCTGGTGCATCAGCAGCTGGAGATCAACCTCGTCGCGCCCGCCCGGGTCGCCCGCATCGTCCTGCCCCACATGCGCGAGCAGGGCAGCGGCCACATCATCAACATCTCGTCGATCGCCGGCCGCATGTCGCTGCCGATGATGGGCTGGTACTGCGCCTCCAAGCACGGGCTGGAGGCGATGACGGACGCGCTGCGCGTCGAGGCCGCCCTCTTCGGCGTGAAGGTGACGCTGATCGAGCCGGGCAGCTTCGGCACCAGCATCTGGGCCAGCGGCGCCGGGAGCATGCCGGAGCCGAGCAACCCGGTCTACGCAGGCGCCTACACGCAGAGCAAGAGCGCCATCTCGCGCGACCACCTGTTGCCGGACCCGATATGGGTGGCCCGCACCATTCGGCTCGCACTGGCCAGCCCGGTGCCGTTGGCGCGTTACCTGGTGGGAGTCGACGCGGTCACCGGCGCAATCGCCGAGAACCTAGCGCCGACGATGGTCTCGGACGTCGTGAAGGGCGTGGCCACGGGCCTGCGAAAGCTGCCGTTCACCGGACGCTGATCGCTGGTCCGAGCAAGCTGTGCGGGGTTCCACCGGCTCCCACCGGCCAAACCCCACACAGCGTCCGCCCGCCGCCAATTCGGCGGGTCAGTCCTTCTCGAGCGCACCCGGCTTGTGTACGGCGTCGCCGCCGGACTTCTCGCTCTCGACCAGGTACTGCGGGTTGTCCTCGTCGGCGCGGACCGTCCGGCCGGCCTCCTCGGAGTCTTCGGTGATCTTCTTCTTGACCGTGCCCTCAGCAGTGCCGCCGTGCGACTTCCAGGAGACGTGGTCGCCCTTTTCGAATTCATCAGCCATGGCAGGCCGGTACCCGTACGACCGGGCTTTGACCGCCCGATCTGTCCGGTCCCCGGCGCTATACGGTTGGCTCGCTCGTGACGACGCACCAAACCGGAGGGGAAGCCGCGTGGCGAACGCAGTGGACAAGACCTGGTGGAAGGTCATCAGCGGGGTGGGCACCGTTCTCGCGGGCAACGTGGCCAAGAACGCGCTCGAGAAGAGCTACAAGGGCGTGACCGGCAAGATCCCGCCGGCGAACCCGGAGGACCCGGACGTCGACTGGAGCGAAGCCCTCACGTGGGCGATCGTCAGCGGCGTCGTCATAGCGGTCGCGCGGCTGCTGTTCCAGCGGGCCGCAGCCGGCGCGTACATCAAGCGCACCGGCGAGCTGCCACCCGGACTCGAACGCGACGACCAAGTCGCCGACAACGACGACTGAGCGGACGACCTCCAATGGTTTCGCTGCCCGGCGAACAGTCACTGCGGGCCGAGCGTGCTGCGTTCGTCTCCACGGTCTCCGAACTCTCCCCCGCTGACTTCGACGCGGCACCGACCCTGTGCGAGGGCTGGGCGCCGCGCGATGTGCTCGCCCACCTGATCGGTATCGACGACGAGGCGGCTACCTACCTGCGGGCCGCCGGCCGGGTCAACACCGCGAACGGGCGCATCGTCGCCGCCGCTCGCCACCGCAGCCGCGAGGAGTTGCTCGAGCGGGCGCAGCGCTGGGCCGCGAAACCGGCCATGCACGTCCGGCTCGCCGCCCTGCCGCTGCTCGGCGATCTCGGGGTGCACCACTCCGACGTGCTCCGTGGGCTGGGTCGGCGTCACCTGGAGATGCCGCCCGCGGTCGGTCGGGCGATCCTGCGCGAGGGCTTCCTCCTCGGTGCGGCCCGCGCGGTGCGCTACCGCGTCCAGGCGGACGGTGGCCGCCCGATCGGTCTGCCCGGCCGCCCGATCGTGCGCGGCACCGCTGAGGCCCTCGGCATGTGGCTGGCGGGACGGGACTCCGTCGCCGGGGAGCTGCAGTTCGACCGGACGGAGCCGAAGTCGGCATGAGCGCCGGAGCCGACGGCGGCAGGCCCGCCGAAGGCGGCAGGACCGCCGACGCCCCAGCCGACGAGGAGCTCGCCTTCGCCGGCGTCCAGCAGCTGCTCGAACTGCTGCGCGCCGGCTCGGTGACCAGCCGAGCGCTGGTCGAGATGTTCCTGCGCCGGATCGCCCGGTTCGACGGGGAGCTCTCCGCGTTCAGGGTCGTCCTGGCCGATGAGGCCCGAGCCGCCGCGGACGCCGCGGACGCCCGCCGGACCGGCTCCGACGACCCCGACGGGTTGCCGCCGCTGCTGGGGCTGCCGATCGCGGTGAAGGACAACATGCACGTCGCCGGAGTGCCGACCCGCTACGGCACCGGCTCCCCCGAGCTGCCCGCCGCGTTCGACAGCGAGGTGGTCCGGCAGCTGCGCGCCGCCGGTTGCGTGCTCCTCGGCAAGACGACCATGCCCGAGTTGGCGCTGTTCCCGTTCGGCCCGGCTCGCAATCCGTGGGATCCGTCGCGAACCTCGGGCGGCTCGTCCAGCGGGTCGGCCGCGGCCGTCGCCGCCGGGCTCGTCCCCGCCGCGACCGCCACCGACGGTGGCGGCTCGATCCGGATCCCGGCCGCGCTGTGCGGGCTGGTCGGCCTGAAGCCGACCCCTGGGCTGGTCTCATTCGGTCCGGACAAGGAGCACTGGTACGGCCTGTCAGCAGCCGGCTTCCTCACCCGCTCGGTCGCGGACGCCGCCCTGCTGGTCGACGCCGTCCGAACCTCGACGTCAACCCTCCTCGAGGCTCCCACGGGCTTGGTGGAGGCCGCCGCCGGCGAACCGCAGCCGCTCCGGATCGGACTGACCCGGCACGGGGCGGCCTCGCCGAAGAAGGTCCCGATCCATCCCGAGGTCTTCAACGCCCTCGACGACACCGCCGGCCTGCTCGCCGGCCTCGGCCACGCCGTCGGCCCACTCGAGCCCGAGATCGGCTACCTGCAGGGCGCTTTCGTCCCGCTCTACCTGCGTGGAGCCCGGGACGATCAGGTCCGGCTGGTGGAACCGCGCGCCCTCGGCGCCCCGGCCCGTCTCCTCGCCCGGCTCGGCGGCTTGGTCAACGACCGGCAGGTCGCCGCCGCGCGCCGCCGCGGTGATCGCCTGCGTACCCGGCTGCTGCGCGTGTTCGAGGGGGTGGACGTGCTGCTCACCCCGACGGTGCCGGCCCCGGCCGCGCCGGCCGACCGGTACGACCGGGCCGGCGCTCTACCCACCGTTCTCGCGAGCACCGACCAGGTCGGCTACACCACGGCCTGGAACGTGGTCGGCTTTCCCGCGGTATCGGTGCCTGCGGGGTGGTCCCGCGATGGCCTGCCGCTGGCGGTCCAGCTGATCGGACCCCCCGGCAGCGAGGCGCGTCTGCTCCGGTTGGCCGCCGAGCTGGAACGTGCCCAGGACTGGACCGCAGCCCGACCGGCCCGGTTCTCTCCGGTGGACCCGGGGTGACGTCCCCGTAAGCACCGGGTGACCATTGGGTTACGCTCCAGGCGTGGTGGATCTCCGCTTGCCGGGACGAGTTCTGCGCAATTTCGCGTCCCCACGCCAGCTCCCCGTGGCCGGTGGAGAGTTCAACGACGCCGTCCGGGCCCGGCTCCGCGCCGCGCCGAGTGAGCCGCTGCTGTACGGGCGGTCGGCATCCGTGGTCCTCGATACCGGCGTCGAGAAGGCCACCGTCGATGTGAAGGACGGCCGGCTCTCCTCGCACCCGGGGGCGCCGCGGAAGCCCAACACGGTGATCCGGGGTTCGCTGGAGGTCCTCACCGACGTGGTGCACGGCAAGGCCTCGGGCATCGGCGCCTTCCTGAACGGTGAGGTCACCGTGCGCGGTGACCTGTCCCTCTCGCTCGCTCTCGACGGCTTGTTCGAGCGCGCCGACCAGCCGGTCCAGTGGCCGCGGGCAACACTCGCCTGCCCTCGCGGCGTCGACACCGCCTACCTCGACGCCGGGCCCAGCGATGCCCCGGTGGTCGTGCTGCTGCACGGACTCGGTGGGACCAACGCGTCGATGCTCCCGCTGATGTGGGAGCTCGCGACCGACCACCGTGTTCTCGCCCCCGACCTTCCGGGCTTCGGCGGGTCGGCCAAGCCGCACGCCCGGTACGACGCGGCGTGGTTCGTCGACTGGCTCACCAGCTTCCTCGACGAGCTCGGCGTCGACCGGGCCGTGCTGATCGGCAACTCGATGGGCGGCCGCATCTCCCTCGAGGCGGGACTGCGGGCCCCCGAACGGGTCGACGCGCTGGTGCTCCTCTCGGCGGCGGCGGCATTCCGCCGGCTTCGGCAGTGGATCCCACTGGTGCGGCTGCTACGCCCGGAGCTCGGCTACTCGCCCATCCCGGTCCCGCACTCGATGGTGGTCGAGACGATCCGCGCGATGTTCAGCGACCCGGACCGGATGCCGCAGGAGTGGCTGGAGGCCGGGGCCGACGAGTTCCTCCGGGTGTTCGCCACCCGGGAAGGGCGCTTCGCCTTCCTGTCCTGCCTGCGCCAGATCTACCTCGACGAGGCGTACGGCGAGCGCGGGTTCTGGGACCGGCTTCCCTCGCTGAAGCCGCCGGCGTTGTTCGTCTGGGGGGACCGGGACCGGCTGGTGCCCGCGGCGTTCGCCCGGTACGTGGCCCACGCCCTGCCCGAGGCCGGGGCGATCGTGCTCGAGGACTGCGGGCATGTGCCCCAGTTCGAGCACCCGGACGAGGTGGCGGCGATGACCCGCGGCTTCCTTTTCGACGTCGAGGCCGACATCGCCGCCGTCAAGACCGCCGCCGTCAAGACCGCCGCCATGGGCGACCACTAGCACCTATCGGCCAGCCGGCTCAGGACGCAGTGTGGCGTTTCGATGCCTTCCTCGAGGCCTTCCTCGATGCCTTCTTCGGGCGGGGTTCGTCGTGCGCACGCACCCACTCGTCCAGGATCGGCCAGCTCGTCGTCCGGGCGGCGCGGCCGGTGAGCACGCCGAGGTGTCCACCCGGAGCCACCTCGAAGCGCACCTGGCGGGAACCGGTCAATAGCTCCGGGAGGCGGGCCACCGCCCTCTCCGGCGCGATGTTGTCACCCGCGCCGGCGACCACGAGAACCGGCACGGTGATGACGGCCAGGTCGATCTCGCGGCCGTCCAGGTTGATCTTGCCGTCGGCGAGGTCGTTGGCCCGGAACAGCCGGTGGTACAGCTGCCCCATCGTCCGCCCCGGGTAGGCGATCATGTTCGCGGTGAACCGGTCGACCGCTTCGATCTGGGCCAGCCACTCCCGGTCGTCGAGATGCTGCAGGACCGCGAGCGGCTTGGTGACGAACTTGTCGACGCTGGAGAGCTGGAAGGCCCGTCGCACCATCCAGCGCGGGGCACCGCCGAGCACCCGGTAGGCCACCGTGCCGAGGCTGCCTCCGGTGAGGTTCGCCAGCGGTCGGAGCGGGGCAACGAGCGGGACCGCGGTGACGTCGAACGGGCTGGCGACGGCGGTCAGGGACGCGATCGGGAGGTCCGGCCGGTCGGCGGCCGCGAGCAGCGAGAAGATGCCGCCGAGGCACCAGCCGACGACATGCACGGGGGCGCCGCCGGCGTCGCCGCTGACCGCAGTGATCGCGCGGGGCAGAACTTCCTTGATCCAGAACTCGATGCCCAGGTGACGGTCGGCGAACGCGATGTTCCCGTAGTCGACCAGGTAGGGCCGTCGATCCCCGGTGACCAGGTGCTCGATCAGGCTGCAGCCGCGGCGGAGGTCGAAGGCCATCGCCGGGGCGGCGAGCGGCGGGACGAGCAGGATCGGGAGACCGTCCGCAGTGTCGGCGGTCTCGTAGCGGTAGAGGCTGCCTTGCGGGCCCGCGTCGATCTGGACGCGCGGCATCGGTCGGAGATCGGCGAGGGAACCGCGGGCGACCCGGGTCCCCACATTCTCGGCCGCGGCCGTCAGCCGGTAGGGCAGCTCGGCGAAGCCGGCCACCCACTCCTCGAGGAGCGCCGGCGGGGCGGGCGGCTCGGGTGAAGTCGGCGAAGTGCGTGGAGTAGGTGGAGTAGGTGGAGTGGGAGCTGGATCGCTCCCATTGTCCGGCGCGGTCGTCCCGGCATCGCTCACGGGCGTGCTGGTACCCCGACCACGGTCTCGGCATGACGGTCTCGGCATGACAGTCTCGGCATGACGGTGTCGCCACGACAGACGTGGATGCCGGAACGGCGGGTACGGCTCGCGACGATGCAGACCTTCCTCCCCTACGCCGACTTCGCCGCGTCGAGCATCGCGCTGGACGAACGCCGCCTCGGCAAGCAGCGCGTCGAGACGTTCCAGATCCTGCGCGCCCTCACCTGGCCGGACTACGCCTGGAAGAACCATCCGGCCGTGCGGATGTGGCGCGGCTTCGTCCCGGCCCTGGTGGCCTACGGGTTGGCGAACTGCGCGGAGTGGGTCCGGCGCGGGAACGCCGACACCGTCGAGACGTCGCTGCTGACCTTCACCAACGGCCGTCGCCCCGATCCCGGGGCGCTGGTACGGGGTGGTCAGCTACCACCCTGGTTGGGTCTGCCGGCGCTGCACCTCTCGCACCGCAGTGCGCTGCTACGCAAGGACCCCGAGTTCTACCGACCGCTGTTCGGTGAGATCCCGGACGACCTGCCCTATCTGTGGCCGCCGGCCGCCTTCCCCCGCTGGCCGGCTCGACGGGCGCCGGAAGCCGGCGCTGGCCTCGCCGGAGCGCTCGATGCGCTCGGCTACACCGAGCCGAGGGCAGGGCAGGCGGAGGCGGTGGCGGCCGTCCTGGCCGGACGGGACGTTCTCGGCTGCTTCGCGGCGCGGGCCGGAGCGACCAGCGCAGCACTGCTCGCCGGGCTCGCCCTGCCGGCGACCACGCTCTGGGTGTCCGCACATGCCGGGGGTGGCGGCGAACTGCCCGCGGAGGGCCTCGTGCCACCCGCCCCGCGGGCGCGAGCCCTGCCCGAGCAGGCCGACCAGAACCAGCCCCGCGCCACCGGTCCCGCTTCGGGCGCTCGTCCGCCGTCCCCCGTCGAGGTCCTCGCGATGGCCGCGGAAGCCGAGGCCGTGCCGGACTTCCGCTTCCACCGCCCGGAGGAACTCGACCGCGCGGACGTCCGCCTCGACCTGCAGCGCACGACGCTCTCCTTGATCGTGGTCGACCTCGGCACCGCGGACTGGAACGTCTCCGACCCAGGTGCTTCGCCCGCAGTGACCCACGCCGACGCGGTCCGCCGCATCCGCGCCGGATCCGGGTCGGCACATGTCCCGCCGGTCCTGCTCGTCGGTCCGGCGGCCGATCCGGGCGCGCGGACGGGCCTGGCCGAGGCTTACGGCCTCCATGACCCGGGGCCCGTCGGTGGTGGGTTCGACCCGGTGCGCTTCCGTCTCGGTGTCGTGACGGTCCCGGACGAGAACCGACGACGCGCCACACTCGCGGTGCTGCTCGTCCGCGGGCCGAAGCCGGGACTGATCGTGGCCCCCGACGTCGACGCCGCGCGTCGGCTGTCGAAGGGGCTCGTCGATCGGGGTGCCCGGGTCGCGCCGTTGCTTCCCGTCGGCCGGCCAGCCGTCGGCGAGACCGCGGTGGCGTCCTGGCGGCGCGGAGCCCTCCGGGCGTTGGTGCTCCCCGGCGACACGTCGCTGCCGGCCGAGCGACTGGGCCGCAAGGACGCGGCCTTCGTCCATCTCGCGGGGCTTCCCGGCGACCGACGTCGGCTGCTCGATCTGCTGCGCGGCGTGCCGAACCGCGCGCTGAGCCCGGCAGTGCTGCTGGTGGTGACCACCGCGGAGGTGGCCGACGCCGTGCGGACCGACCCCGGCCTCGGCGAGTTCCTCAGTGGTCGCCGGTGTCGACGCGCATCGCTGCTGGACGTGGTCGGCGAACCGGTGGCAGTGCCGTGCGGGCGCTGCGACGTGTGCCTCGGGATCCCGGCCGACGAGCTCCTTCTCCGCACACCGGCTCCGGACCGGGGGCCCACTGACACTGTGTCAACAACCCGCGTAACGTGGCCGTCCAGCCGCCCGGAAGGAACTCCATGACCGTTCTGTCCAGCGCATCCGGCACCGACGCCGGTCGCTCCGCATCGAGCCGCACGAGCTTCGACTCGCTCGCGCCCGCGACCGGGAAGCGCCTCGCGAGCTACCCGATCGGGAACGCCGAACAGGTCGAGGCCGCCGTGGAGCGCGCCCGGTCGGCCTTTGACTGGTGGGGCTCGCTGAGCTTCGACGAGCGCAAGAAGCACCTCTCGGCGTGGCGCGCGCTGATCGCCCGGCGCGTCGACGAGTTCGCCGAACTGGTCAGCGCCGAGACCGGCAAGCCCCGCGACGACGCCGTCCTGGAGATCCTGCTGACGCTGGACCACATGGACTGGGCCGCGAAGAACGCGA
Organism: Frankiaceae bacterium; assembly: GCA_035468175.1. Taxonomy (GTDB): domain Bacteria; phylum Actinomycetota; class Actinomycetes; order Frankiales; family Frankiaceae; genus JAVEDQ01. The sequence goes on from DATITC010000172.1 coordinate 67,338, forward strand.
AGAAGGTGCTCGGACCGCACAAGGTCTCGTCCGGCACCTTGGCGGCGAACCACGAGGCGAGCGTCGAGTACCCGCCGCTCGGCGTCATCGGCGTGATCGGTCCGTGGAACTACCCGGTGTTCACCCCGATGGGCTCGATCGGCTACGCCCTCGCCGCCGGCAACACCGTCGTGTTCAAGCCCAGCGAATACACCCCGGGCGTCGGCACCTGGCTGGCCGACACCTTCGGCGAAGCCGTGCCCGGCCACCCGGACGTGTTCCAGACCGTGACCGGGCTCGGTGACACCGGCGCGGCTCTGTGTACCGCCCGGGTCGGCAAGCTCGCCTTCACCGGCTCCTCCGCGACCGGCCGCAAGGTCATGGCCGCCTGCGCGCAAAACCTGACGCCGGTGCTGATGGAGTGCGGCGGCAAGGACGCGCTCATCGTCGACGAGGACGCTGACGTCGACGCCGCTGCCGGCGCCGCCATCTGGGGCGGGATGAGCAACAGCGGTCAGACCTGCATCGGCACGGAACGGGTCTACGTGCACGAGAAGCGCTACGACCAGTTCGTCGACGCGATCCGCCGGCAGGCCGGCGACGTCGTCGCCGGCGAGTCCTACGGGGCGATGACGATGCCGTCGCAGATCGACGTCGTGCGCCGGCACGTCGAGGACGCCCTCGAGCACGGCGCGACCGCGGTGGTCGGTGGCGCGCAGAGCATCCGTCCGCCGTTCGTCGACCCGGTGGTGCTGGTCGACGTGCCGGATGACTCCGTGGCGATTACCGAGGAGACGTTCGGCCCGACGCTGACCGTGACGAAGGTGCACGACATCGACGAGGCGGTGGCCAAGGCGAACGCCACCGGCTACGGGCTCGCGTCCGCCGTCTTCTCCGGTAAGCGGGGCATGGAGATCGCTCGTCGGCTGCGGACCGGCATGACGTCGGTCAACTCGGTCATCACCTTCGCGAGCATCCCCGAGCTGCCCTTCGGCGGCATCGGCGAGTCCGGCTTCGGGCGCATCCACGGCCCCGACGGCTTGAAGGAGTTCACCCGGGCCAAGGCCATCAGCCGGCAGCGCTGGACGAGCCCGCTGAACCTCACGTCGTTCCGGAAGACGGGGCGGCTCACCGACGTACTGGTCCGGATCATCCGGCTGCGGTACGGGCGCGGCTGAGCGACTGGGGAGTCGGCCGGTCAGTCGCGGTCGGCTCGCGGGTCCCCGTCCAGCAACGCGGTCAGCGGGTCCCACAGGGCCGGAGGCGTCGCCACGACCAGCTCGACGTCGGCGGTCCTGCCGTCCAGACCACCGACCCGTACACCTGCTTCCCGCGCGATCAGGGCCCCGGCCGCCAAGTCCCACGGGTTGAGCCCGCGTTCGTAGTAGACGTCGACGATCCCCTCCGCGACGTGGCACAGATCAATCGCCGCGGAACCGAACCGACGGATGTCCCGAACGTGCGGGATCACCCGGGCGAGCACCGCGGCTTGCGTAGCGCGGCGGCTGGCCTCGTAGCCGAAGCCGGTCGCGCACATCGCCTGGGCCAGCTCGGTCTGCTCCGAGCACCGCAGCCGGCGCCCGTCCCGGTACGCACCCTGGCCGCGGACACCCGTCCAGGTCATGCCCAGCACTGGCGCGTGGACGACGCCGACCAGCGCGCCCCGCTCGTCCTCTGCAGCCACCGAAACGCACCAGTGCGTGATCCGGTACAGGTAGTTGACGGTGCCGTCGAGCGGGTCGACGACCCAGCGGACGCCGCTCGTGCCGGACCGGTCCGAGCCTTCTTCGGCGAGCAGGCCGTCGTCGGGCCGACGCTCGGACAGCCGACGGCCGATCAGGTCCTCGGCCGCCGCATCCATCGCCGTGACGACGTCGGTCGGCGACGATTTGGTCGCGGCAGCGGTGACCTCGCCCTCGCGACCCTTCAGCAGCAGAACACCTGCTTCGCGCGCGACGTCGAGCGCGACCCCGAGGAGTTCCTCGAGGTCGCGCTCGCTCGCCGTTTCCGTACTCAGCGCGCTGGGCTCAGCTGCTCAGCAGCGAACGCAGCACGTACGGCAAAATGCCGCCGTTGCGGAAGTACGCCGCCTCACCGGGGGTGTCGATCCGAACCTTCGCCTCGAAGGTCTTGTCATCGGCCTCCACGGTGAGAGTGTCGGTGCTCTCCGACACGTCGGCGAGACCCCGGATGGTGAAGGTCTCCTCGCCGGTCAGCCCCAGCGACTCGGCGGATTCCCCGTCCGAGAACTGCAGCGGCAGGACGCCCATGCCGATCAGGTTCGACCGGTGGATGCGCTCGTAGGACTGGGCGATGACCGCCCGGACCCCGAGCAGCGCCGTGCCCTTCGCGGCCCAGTCGCGCGACGACCCCGAGCCGTACTCCTTGCCGGCGAGCACGACCAGCGGGACGTTCTCTTCGGCGTACTTCTGCGCCGCGTCGTAGATCGACGTCTCCTCGCCGTCCGGCAGGTGGCGTGTGACGCCGCCCTCCGTGCCGGGGGCCAGCTGGTTGCGCAGCCGGATGTTCGCGAACGTGCCGCGGATCATCACCTCGTGGTTGCCGCGACGGGAGCCGTAGGAGTTGAACTCCTTCGCTTCGACGCCGTTCTCGGTGAGGTACCGGCCGGCCGGCGAGTCCTTCTTGATGGCGCCGGCGGGCGAGATGTGGTCGGTGGTGACGCTGTCGCCGAGCTTGGCGAGCACCCGGGCATCCTCGATATCGGTCGCGCCCTGCGGCTCGCGCTCCATACCGTCGAAGTACGGGGGCTTCCGCACGTAGGTCGAGTCCTCGGCCCAGGAGAACGCATCCTTGCCGGAGTCCCCGAGCTCGAGGCCCTGCCAGCGCTCGTCGCCGGCGAAGACATCGGCGTAGTCCTTGGAGAACATGTCGGACTGGATGGCCTGACCGATCGTGTCGGCGATCTCCTTCTCGCTCGGCCAGAGGTCGGTGAGGTAGACGTCGTTGCCGTCGGTGTCCTGCCCGAGCGGGTGCGTCGTCAGGTCCAGGTCCATCGTCCCGGCGAGCGCGTAGGCGACCACCAGCGGCGGGGAGGCCAGGTAGTTCATCTTCACGTCGGGGTTGATGCGGCCCTCGAAGTTGCGGTTGCCGGACAGCACCGAGGTCGCGGCGAGGTCGCCGGCGTCGATGGCCTGGCTGATCTCCGGCTCCAGCGGACCCGAGTTGCCGATGCAGGTGGTGCAGCCGTAGCCGACGAGGTTGAAGCCGAGCTTCTCCAGGTACGGCGTGAGGCCGGACTTGTCGTAGTAGTCGGTGACGACCTTGCTGCCGGGCGCGAGCGTGGTCTTGACCCACGGCTTCCGGGTGAGGCCCTTCTCGACGGCGTTCCTTGCCAGCAGCGCAGCGCCGATCATCACCTGCGGGTTGCTGGTGTTGGTGCAGCTGGTGATCGCGGCGATGACGACAGCGCCATGGTCGATTTCGAACTTCGAACCGTCCTCGAGCGTGACCAGCTGCGGGTTGGTCGGCCGATCGCCGACCTCCTTCAGGTTGCTGCGGTGGACCGGCTTGTCCTCCTCCTTGTCCTCCGAGGGCGAGACCGGGTCGGAGGCCGGGAAGGACTCCGCGTCGGCCTCATCAACGCTGGCGCCGCTGTCGCCACCGGCGTAGTCGGCCAGCGCGGCGCGGAAGGACTCGTCCGCGCCGGCGAGCGAGACGCGGTCCTGCGGACGCTTCGGGCCGGCCAGCGACGCCTCGACCGTCGACAGGTCCAGCTCGAGGGTCTCGGAGAAGCGCGGCTCGTTGCTCGGGTCGTGCCAGAGGCCCTGCTCCTTGCAGTACGCCTCGACCAGCGCGACCTGCTCCTCGGAGCGGCCGGTGAAGCGCAGGTAGTTCAGCGTCTCGTCGTCGATCGGGAAGATCGCCGCGGTCGAGCCGTACTCGGGGCTCATGTTGCCGATGGTGGCGCGGTTGGCGAGCGGCACCGCGCCGACGCCGTCGCCGTAGAACTCGACGAACTTCCCGACAACACCGTGCTCACGGAGCATCTCGGTGACCGTGAGGACGAGGTCGGTAGCGGTCGTGCCCTCCTGCTGCTGACCCGTCAGCTTGAAGCCGACGACGCGTGGGATGAGCATGCTGACCGGCTGGCCGAGCATGGCTGCCTCGGCCTCGATACCGCCGACGCCCCAGCCGAGCACGCCCAGACCGTTGACCATCGTGGTGTGCGAGTCGGTGCCGACCAAGGTGTCCGGGTAGGCCAGATTTTCACCGCCCTCTTCGTCGGCGAACACCACGCGGGCGAGGTGCTCGATGTTGACCTGGTGCACGATGCCGGTGCCCGGCGGGACGACCTTGAAGTTGTCGAAGGCGTCCTGGCCCCAGCGCAGGAACTGGTAGCGCTCCTTGTTGCGGGTGTACTCGAAGTCGACGTTGCGCTCGAAGGCGTCGGAGCGCGCGAACACGTCGGCCACCACGGAGTGGTCGATCACGAGCTCGGCCGGAGCCAGCGGATTGATCTTGTTCGGGTCCCCGCCAAGGTCGATCATCGCTTCGCGCATAGCCGCCAGGTCGACGATGCAGGGGACACCGGTGAAGTCCTGCATGATCACGCGGGCCGGCGTGTACTGGATCTCTTGGCTCGGCTCGGCCTGCGGGTCCCACTGGGCGACTGCCCGCACCTGGTCGGCGGTGATGTTCTCGCCGTCCTCCGTGCGGAGCAGGTTCTCCAGCAGCACCTTGAGACTGAACGGAAGGTCCGCCGCACCCTCCACCGCGTCGAGCCGGTGGATCGTGTACGTCTTGTCCCCGACCTTCAGCTCACTCTTGCTGCCGAAGCTGTCCAAGCCCGCCATTCTGCCTCCTCGTCCCCACCACGCGGCGTTCCGCCGGCTGGCGTTCGCCTACCCCGATCTTTGCATCCGCATCGGGTCGTTAGCCTCGCTAAAGAATACCACGCGGCCACCTTGCGGATCGAACGCGCATGGCGTGGCCGGAACCACGCCACACCCGTTCGATCCGGCGGAGCCTGGCTAGGCGGCCAGCCCCGGCTTGAGGACGACCTTCGAGTAGCCGTCCTCGCGCTTGTCGAAGCGCTGGTAGGCCTCCGGCGCTCCGGACAACGGCAGCTCCTTGGACACCACGAAGCTCGGCTTCGCCCGACCGGCGACGATGAGGTCGCGCAGGTAGCGGTTGTAGGACTTCACGTCGGCCTGCCCGCAGCCCATCGCCAGGCCCTTCTCGAAGTACTTGCCGACGTTGAACAGCAGCTTGCCCTCGGCCGCGTTCTCGTCCGGGGCACCGGGGTCGCTCGGCAGGTACAGCCCGACGACGCCGAGCCGTCCGGTCGGTCGCACCGTCTCGATGAGGCTGTTGAGCACGACGGCCGGCTGCTCGTTCCCGTCGGTCACCGTCGCCTGGTAGCCCACCGCGTCGATGCCCTTGTCGCAGCCCTCCCCGTCGGTCTGCTCCTTGATCTGCTCGGCCGCATCACCCTCGCTGAAGTCGACCGGGATGGCGCCGATGTCCTCGGCCAGCTTCAGACGCGACTTCACCCGATCGACGACCCACACCTTGGCCGCGCCACGGAGTAGGGACGAGTAGGCCGCCATCAACCCGACCGGTCCCCCGCCGTAGACCGCTACCGTCTCCCCCGGGCTGACGCCTGCGAGCACCGCCGCGTGGTAACCGGTCGGGAAGATGTCGGCGAGCATCGCGAAGTCGTTCTCGAATTCCTCGCCCTTCGGCAGCTGCAAGCAGTTGAAATCTGCGAACGGCACGCGCAGGTACTCGGCCTGGCCTCCGGTGTATGGGCCCATCGAGACGTAGCCGTACGCGCCCCCGGCGAAGCCCGGGTTCACCGTGAGACAGAAGCCGGTCTTGTTGTTGAGGCAGTTCTTGCAGAACCCACACGCCACGTTGAAGGGCATCGAGACGCGGTCGCCCTTCTTCACGCTGGCCACGCCCGGGCCGACCTCCTCGACCACGCCCATGTTCTCGTGGCCGAAGACGATGCCTGCCTCGGCTGCCGTCCGTCCCTCGTACATATGCAGGTCAGACCCGCAGATGCAGGTGGATGTGACCCGGACGATCACGTCATTGGGGTCCTGGATCGACGGGTCGTCGACGTCCCCGATCTCGACCTTGAACGGCTTCTGGTAAACGACGGCCTTCATGGCCACCTCCCACATCTCAGTTTGTCTGCCGGAGTCGAACCTCCCCGCGCGTGGGCTACGTCACACGAGAACCGGCCGAGCGAACTCAGCGGACGAACCGGCAGGCGCATCACGAACCGGCAGGCGCATCACGCGGCCAGCCGCATCACGCAGCGAGCGGCAGCATCACCGTGAAGCGGCACCCACCGCGCTCCGGCTCGTTGACGACCTTCACCTCGCCGCGGTGCGCCTCGACGATGCCGCGGGCGATAGCGAGCCCCAGCCCGGCCCCGCCGTCGGGACCCGGGGTCCGCGCCGTGGTCCCGCGGAAGCCGACATCGAACAAGCGGTCGAGGTCGCCCGGCGGGATGCCGCCGCAGGCGTCGTGCACGGCGACGTACGCCCGCCGACCCTCGCCGCCGGCCACGATGTCGATCGTGCCGTCGCTCGGGGTGTGTCGGATGGCGTTCACGACGAGGTTGCACAGCGCCCGGCTCACCTCGGGGACGTCGACGTCGAGCGGGAGACCTGCCTCGGCGCGACCGTTCAGCTGGATGCCCTTGGCGTGGGCGATGGGGGTGACCGTGGCGAGAGCATCGCTCACGATGTCGGCCAGTGTCACCCGCGTCATCGACAGGTGCAGCGCCCCGGCCTGGACCTTGGACAGCTCGAACAGGTCGTCCACCATCCCGGCGAGGCGGTCGGCCTCGGTGCGGATCTGAGCGTGGTACCGCGCGACGGTGGGGGTATCGGTGACGATGCCGTCCTCGAGCGCCTCCGTCATCGCCCGGATACCGGCCAGCGGAGTGCGCAGGTCGTGGCTGACCCACGCGATCAGCTCCCGGCGGCTCGCCTCGAGGGCGCGTTCCCGATCGCGGGAATCGATCAGCCGCTGATGGCTGGCGTCCAGGTCGCCGGCCAGTGCGGTGAGCTCGGCGGTCGGCACCGCACCGGGCGAGGTGTACCAGGGTTCACCGAGATGCCGCGCCGACTCCCGCAACCGGCGGCCGGCGTCGGCGTACGGCTGGGACAGCGCCGCCGCGGCGAGCAACGCGAGCACGGCGCTCATCCCCACCACCAGGAGGGTCACGTAGAGGTCGGCGCTCGTGAGGAACATGGACACGGCCGCAACGGTCATCCCGAGGGCGACCACCGTCACCGGCACCAGCACCAGCACCAGCAACGACCGGGCCAGCGGCTGCCGGCGCAAGACGCGCAGGGCCACGGTCCCGACAACCGCCACGGCGGCCGAGCAGACCACCGCGACCAGGCAGACGGCGACCCAGTGGTTCACGCGGCGACGTCCGGCGGCTCGAGCCGATAGCCGACGCCCCACACGGTCACGAGCACGGACGGTTGGGAAGGGTCGGCCTCAATCTTCTCCCGGAGCCGTCGCACGTGCACCGTCACAGTCGACTGGTCACCGAACGTCCAGCCCCACACCTTCTCGAGCAGCTCCGCCCGGGTGAACGCGGTCCGCGGGTGCCGGAGCAGGAACTCGAGGAGGTCGAACTCACGCAACGTCAAGGACAGAGTTCGATCCCCGCGGCGGGCTTCCCGCGCGGTCAGATCGACGACGAGGTCGCCGAGCTGCAGCGTCGCCGGGGCAGCCACCGGAGCCGCACCGGTCACGGTCGCGGCCCGGCGCAGCACGGACTGCACCCGCAGCACCAACTCACGGGGAGAGAACGGCTTGGTGACGTAGTCGTCCGCTCCGGTCTCCAGCCCCAGGACGCGGTCGGACTCCTCGCCGAGCGCGGTGAGCATGACCACCGGGACGCTGGAGCGCTCCCGCAGCCGCCGACACACCTCCAGCCCATCGATCCCGGGTAGCAGCAGGTCGAGGACGACAAGGTCGGGTGGGTTCGCGGCCACCTGCTCGAGCGCGGTGGTCCCGTCCCCCGCGGTGTCGACAGCGAAGCCCGAACTGGTCAGGTACCGGGCGACGACCTCCGAGACCGTCGGGTCATCGTCGACGACGAGCACGCGTGGCATGGGAACGAGCGTAGAACGCCGCGACCTCCCGGCACCGCCGATCCACACCGGGCCGGGCAGCCGTAAGACACCTGCAAGGCACCCGCACGGGCAGACGACTAGGGTTCCGGAAGTGGCCGAGGACCGATGGCTCCCCCTGCACGGCGCCTACAACGCGCGCGACCTCGGCGGGCTCCCGCTGCACTCCGGGGGTTCCACGGTGCCCGGCCGCCTGTTCCGCTCGGACACCCTGCAGGAGTTGACCGAGGACGACGTCGCGCTGCTGCGGAGTTACCCCGTCGGCGTGGTGGTCGACCTGCGGACGCCGCTCGAGGCGCATCGGGAGGGTCGGGGGTTGCTCGGGGGCGAGCCGGTCGACTACGTGAACCTCCCGTTCGTGCCGGACTCGGTGATCATTCCCGATGACCCGCGGCACGAGGTGGTCGTCGCCGACCGGTACCTGAAGGACCGGGTGGAGCATTACCTCGACTACCTCCGGCTGGCCGGACGGCGGGTCCTCGCAGCCCTCGAGGTCCTGGCCGAACCCCGCGAGGGCGCGGTGCTGTTCCACTGCGCCGCGGGCAAGGACCGGACCGGCGTCCTCGCCGCCCTCACCCTCGAAGTGGCGGGCGTCGACCGCGATGCGATCGTCCACGACTACGAGCTGACCAACGAGCGACTCCACCGCATCGGCGAGCGCCTGGCCCGGCTGGCGACCTACGGGGGCTACGTGGCCAAGGTGGGCGAGATACGCCCGCAGGATCTCGGGGCGAACCCGGCGACGATGCAGGCCTTCCTCGAGCGTCTCGACGCCGACCACGGCGGCGCCGCGGGCTGGATCCGGTCCACCGGCGGCTCCGAGCAGCTGGTGAACAAACTGCACAAGAGGCTGACCGACTGACCGGCCGGGGGCGTTTGCCGCCACCACACCTCTCGATCACGATGATTGAGCGACTTTTCAGCGAGCAGTCTCGCGAGTTCGCTGCGTCCGACCCCCCTGCTGCGCCACACTGAAGCGCCCGCTCGATGCGTGACACGCTCGTCGCCGGGCCCCCCGACGCCCGTCGGTTGCGCGGAACCCCCGACCGCGCGGCCGACGGGCCCG